>JAZLKH010000128.1:0-57271 GCA_045597545.1 Fibrobacter sp. | reverse complement strand
CAACAAAAGAGTCTCATTTTTGGCAATTTCATCATCATTCCACAAAATAGTGCATCAATAAAAAAAAGACCTCAAACCACCATTGATGGTTCGACGCCTCGCAATAGAAACGCATGCGGACAATTCATAAAAAATAAAACCTCCAGAATAATTCGATACTAAGCAGACATGTAGCAGTATTCCCCTACTTGTTGCTCTTGCGCCTGTTGCAATCCCTGCACAGCATCTGACAGTTCGTGTCGATTTACTAACTTTTTCTTCATGAAAGTTCTCATATGTGTACTGTTTGCATTCGTGTTGATTTGCTCCGCTCAAGAAACATCAAGTTCTAGTTCCAGTTATCCCCGTTCTTCATCCGCAGCAGATTCGCAAATTCGCTGCCCCGAAATCGAATACCACGGAATGCAAACAACCAAGTACATTCCCACCAGGCCTTACATCATAAATTGGGATCAAAACACCATAGATTTAAACGGAATTGTAGATTCTGTTGGCTTAGATACTTTTTTTGTTGATCAAAGTTACAAGCTTCACCTTATAGATTCATCTAGAGTCGCTGCAAAAATTCTAAAAATCAAACAAGTGAAGCTAGGTTCTGCCGAGAACACCATGAGGGATGTCTTTGATTCCAACTTTGTCTATGCTCCCTTGAATCTAAACGTAATGAAGGACGACACAATTTCCATACAAGGTTATTCAGCAAGCATTTTTCTTGATTGTTCATCCCGATACACAGTTCCTTACGGATTTTTTATGGGAACGTTTTCAGTAAACCCAACTTCAGAAATCACAGGATTTAGAAGCGCAATTCGCAAGTTCCACAAAACAGCTGAACCCAAGCACAATAGAGACGCCTCGGGTAAATACTTGACTAAAAAAAGTAGAATCGTCAAATACTAGGAATTTTTGAGCAGAACGCGTCTCTTAAGGTTCGAACAAATCTTTTGCGGTCACTTCGGAATGCAACAAAGAACTATGGTTGTTTTTTAGGACTCCATCGACCGTCACGAAAGTATGCACTAGGCTTTTACGAGTTTTAGACACAGCCTTAAAAACAGATGCGCGTACTTTCAGTTTTTCTGCATAATCCTTGCTGATCGCATATTGACCGTTAGTGAATTTGATTTCGCAAAGGTGTATCATCCTGTCTACTCTATCAATGAGTAAGTCAATTTGAGTTCCATTCTCGCCATCGTTCTCCGGCACGTAACGCCACGTACTCACCGCCGTTGCCATCCCTGAAATTCCAAGGGCCTTCTTTATTTGCCTAAGGTGAAGCAGACAAACCTGTTCAAACGAAAATCCTCGCCAAGAGACAACAGACGCATCGTTAAAATGATGCAGCCAAAAATTTTCGTCCTTTGAGTTGTTGTTTTTTACAAACTTATAGTAGAACAACGTATAGAAATCGACCAGCTTGTAGGCCGTATTCTTGACATTTTTTCCGAATTGTGCCATGGACATTATAAAATCGGAGCGTTCAAGGTTTGCAAGAATGTGAGTTAAACGTCCCCCAGAGACACCTGTAATTTCTGCGATTTCTTTTTTTTGTAAGCCTTTTCTTTTTTGTGCAAGAGCTTCTACTACCGCAACATACTTATCAGCACAATTAAAAAGGGCTGTATAAAGTTCGTCAAATTCCCGCTGCAAGCTAGAACCATTTTTAAACATCAATTGATTAATATTCTGCTCTAGACTAAACACCGGATCCAACAGGCTTAAATAAAAAGGAACCCCGCCGAACGTCATGTAGCATTGGATGATTTGGTAATCGTCCCAGTCAAAACCCCGACTCTGCAAATACAGTTTGCATTCGTACAAAGTAAAAGGACTCAAATGAATTTGCCTCGTAATTCGGTTATGGAGTCCGCCTTGATTTTCAACAAGGTTGTTCACCATCCATGAAGACGACGAACCACATGCAATCAAAACAATGTCGTCACGAAATGCGACCCAAGAATTCCAGAAATATTCAAGAGCCTGCACGAAACCAGACTGCTTGTTGTCGATCCAGGGCATTTCATCAATGAAGACAACCTTCTTTCTAGAAACGCATTTTTCAAGGTATCCCTCCAGCAAGCGAAAAGCCTCCATCCATGTGGACGGAACCGGGTACGCCTCCTTTGAAAATCTGGACAGTTCTTCGCTGAAGTTCTTCAGCTGTATTGCCGTGGAACAATTTCTTGCACCCACAAAGCGAAAATCGTATGAGTCATTAAAGTAATTGCGGATTAATGCGGTCTTACCAACCCGACGACGACCATAAACCACAACGAATTCGGAACGGTCCGACTCCATGCATTTGGTAATTTCAAGTTTTTCTTCAATGCGACCAATGAAATCCGCCATACGACCTCCAAAGAGAATTATTTCCAAATCTATATAATTTTAGGCAGTTTTGGTAATAATTCTTAAAAATAATTTCCAAAACTATGTATTTTAGCCCACATTTGGAAATTATTTTCATCGTTTCCTATTCAACGAATTCCAAAATTTCTTTTTTGTGCTTATAGAAATACTGGGTCCAGATTTTTTCCAGCTTATCGAGGGTGGCATCCGAAACGTCGTCCATAGGAATGCGTTCCCCATGGGCAGAAGGAGAAAGGACCTTCACGTTGTCAGCACCAATATCGGCCATTACTTCAAAGTCGCTACTCTTGCCGGAGCGGGCCACCCATTCGTTAAGCACGTAGCTTCCCCAGCCAAGCAATGTCTTGTTGCCCTTGGTCTTGACCATCATATCCATATCTGTATCAAAAGTAAGAATGCGATAGGTCCCGCGGTCCTTCGTCTTGTTCAGGCCCGCATTCAAGACAGCAATGGGAGAATTAGCCCACATGCCGCCATCACAATAACAGTACTTGCCATTGGCATCAAACTCCACATCAAAATAGGTGGGAGCAGAAGTAGAGCTGAGCACAGCAAACCACTTCTCCGTCATGGTGTCACCGCGGTCCCAGACCTTTTCTACAGACTTATCGTTCATACGGGTGGTCGGAATAAAGATGGGCTTTTCCCACTTATCGCAAGTCCCCTTCATAATTTCCTGCAAAAGTGTTTTCAGATGGGAATGGTCGTAGGTGGGGCACTTCCAATCCAATAAACGTTTGTACCAGGGATACTTCTTAAAAATCAGCTTCAAGTTTTCGCGATAGAGCTTGTGGATTTCCGCAGCGGAAAAACCTTCGTTCAAAAGTGCCGCAACAATGGCGCCCGTAGAGGTTCCGCCAAAGGCAAACGCCATGTCGGCCAGTTTCTTTCCACCAAGAGCTTTTTCAAGTTCAACCATCAGGGCCACAGGGCCCATGCCCAATGCACCGCCACCATTAATCGATATAGCAAGTTTTTCTCTTCTCATAGTCGTGTAATATTAATTTTTTACGAGGCACTTTATTATTATTCCTCGTTGAATTTTTAAGTATACTAGGAGTTTTATGAGCTTCATTTCCGTAGTTCCTTGGAACGGCCACAAAGCCGCCGCCAGTTTCACCTTCGACGACGCATCCGAAAGCCACATCACAAACTTGTTCCCTCTGGCAGAAAAAATGGGCATCAAGGTTACCTGCTTTTTGACTGGCGACAGCTGGTATTTCCGCCACAACTACGACAAGTTCTTACAGATGGCGAAGGCCGGCCACGAAATGGGCAACCACACCGAAACCCACCCCAAGCTGACCCAGCTCAGCGACGCCGAACGCCGCCACGAAATTCTTGGCTACAAGGAGTTTCTGAAGGAACAGCTGCCGGGTCTCCCCTTCAACGTCTTTGGAACGCCCTACTGCGACAACAACGAAGAAGTCCAGGCAATCATCGGTCAGGAACATTACATCAGCCGCGACTGCCGCGGATACGGCCGCATCACTTGGGACAAGGAAATCAATTGGCTGTCCATGGATTCCAAGGCTTGGCAGCGTTCCTTGAATACCGTGGAGGAATTTAAGCAAATCGCCCGCGACACCAACACCGCCGGCGAATGGATCATCTACATGAACCATGGTGTCGACGAAGACCAGAACAACGATTACTCCATCAATCCCGACGACCTGGCCGCCATCATGCAGCAAGCCAAGGATCTGGACATGTGGATCGCTCCCTTCGGCACAGTAGGCGCCTACCATCGTGCAAAGTTTGCATTAGAAAATGCAGAAGTCCGCTGCGAAAATGTGAGCTGCGCAGACCCGTCACAGGGTCGCTGCTACCAGGTTCGCTGGGAACTCCCCCACGTTAAAATGCCAAGCAGCGTTCCGGTAAAAATCCGACTGAATCTAGGCTCCGATGTTGCGAAGGAAAACAAGTGCGAAAACGATGCAAGCAACCAAGTTGTCGTTGAACAAAACGGCCGCACCATCGCACCCAACAGCGACGGAACCTACACCATCGAGTTTATGGCCCAAAGCCTCGCCATCAAATAAAATTCTTTCATACAAAAAAAGACCGAAGTCCACCTAGGTAGCGCTTCGGTCTTTTTCAATTTCTTTGTTAGAAATTACTTCACAGTGACTCGGCTCATCTTACCGTTTACGCGGACCAGGTACACACCCTTGTTCGGAACGGTTACGCTCTGAGAAGCACCAAAAGCCTTGGCTGCGGCGATGACCTTGCCCTGCATATTGAATACGGCGATGTCAGCTCCGGCAGAAACCTGAACCTGCATGCCAGATACGGCAACCTTTGCAGAAGAAGCTACGGCTACGCCAGTAATTACGCCAATACCCGGGTCAACGACTTCAGGAACAACAGTACCTGTTATCAAGAACGGATCAATCACATTGCCAGAGCCATCGAGGAACTCAACGGACTTTACGGAGATTGCACCGTAGCCGCCCTTTGCATCCTTGACTTCGAACTTGAGGCCACTCACCACTTCGAGAATTTCGTAACCCATGGGGCAAGTTGCTGTATTCACCCAGCTCAAGATATCCAAATCCTTGGTTCCGTAGTCGTATTCAGTCAGATCGATGGTCGTTGCCTTGTAATCGGAGCTCGGATCCAGGAACATACCCGGTTCACCACCGGCCTCAACAGTAGCCTTGTTCAGCAAGGCCACGCGAATCGGGCCCTCCACCTTAGCAGTAATGCGAACAGCCTTGACACCGAGAGCCGTAAAGTTAACACCAGATTCTTCCTTATTGAAAGACATGGCTATACCTGCAGACGGATACTTCAAGGTACCGGCGGCAGCTGCTTCGGCAGACCATTCCGGTTCCGGACCAATTTCCATCACGGCTTCGGCAGTAACAACACCATTGTTCAAGAACAGCGGAGAAGAACCGGAGTCCGGAGACATCTTGGTACCAATACCCAGCTTGTCGTGATATGCGCCCCAGTTCCAGAAACCAGAAACGCTGACGGTGGTATCACCCTTAGCCATCTGAGTACCTTCAACACCTTTGTCAGAGGAACGCATAAGGCTCGGATCCGGTGTAAACTTTTCAAAGCCGGCCGGTTCATAAAGGTTCGGCATATTACCGGTCATGAGCAGCATATAAAGAAGATTCAACGTAGACGGGTAGTACTTTTCACCCGTCACGGAACCTTCGCCGCAACCATTAGCAGTGGTGCAGCTGGTCAGGTTGGCAAGAACCTTATAGACGGTTTCCATATAGTTCTTTGCAGCCTGATCGTCTGCCAGAGAAGACGCAGCCAAGCCAAGGCCTCCGGAGAATGTGGAGGAGACAAAGCGACGCTTGTCGGAGAGTTCAGCTTCACCATTGACGTAGTAGCCGGAGTTAATACCGCTAGCAGTCTTGGTAGCAGGGAACATCCACTTAGAAACTTTCAAAAATTACTTCGCAGCCGTCTTTGCCTGCTTCGCCTTCTTACGTTTTGTCTTAAAGTGTAAATAGACGGGGCTCGCCGTATACAGGAACAGAATCAGCACCAAGGTGGCCTGAGGGGTATTCATATTGGTGAAGCCCCAGCCGATGGTGATGAGCGGCAAGTGTAAGAGGTAGGGGTAGAAGGACGCCCTGCCGATGGTACGTACAATGGGAATGCAGAAGAGCTTCGCCAAGAAGCCCTTGGCGGGAATCAGGCTCATGATAAAGAGGCCGCTGATTAAAATGGGAATGGAATGGCGGACGATGAAGTAGGCCGACTGGTTCTGCACCCAATTCTGCCCCGCGTAACAGGTGATATAAAGGGCAACCAGCAGCACCGCCTGGCAAATGCCCGCCACGAAATTCTTTTCCAGGAATGCGAATTGACGCTCCTGATACAAGCGGAAGATTATCATGCCGAAAAAGTATTCGCACAGGTGCATGGCAGGGAACATGTGGAAGAACCTGAAGCGAACGCCGTATTCCGGGGAATAAAAGCCGTTGCCAAAGAGGAGCCCCTGAACTACGCCCGGAATGAAGGCCAAGGCGAACAGCAGCCACAGCAGCCTTACATTCTTGATCTTATAGAAAAGCTTTGCCGCGGCCGGAGTAAAGGCATAGCAAATGAAGAATCCCGTCAACGCCCAGGAAGGTTCATTCAGCTTCATGCCCAGCTCGGGAACCAGGGACCAGGTGAGAGTCAGGTGAAGGAACAAGGTACGAACAGGATGGGTCAAATTCTGAAGGCCGTTTACAAATCCGGTAGCCACATCGCTTAAGTTGTCCGGAACGCCCTGGAGCCCAGAGAACTTGAAAACCATGGCGATAAACATCAGCATGGTGCATATAAAATGCAGACGGTAAAGTTTAGCGATTCGGCTGAACATGAAAGGCACCACGGGAATGCGGCGGTCGGGATCGTCGAACTTGCTTGCAAACAGGAACCCCGCCAGCACAAAGAAGAGTCCTGCCGAAAAGGCGGGGCCGCTTACGATGGGCTTTAACCAGATGTACTTCGCCGCATACCCAAAGGCGCTGGAAGAGGCCAGATGCAAAAATACGATGTTCAACGAAGCCAGGAGACGCAAGCCGTCGATGGCCGGGAAATAGCCCTTCTTACTCTTGTAGGAAAATTCCTGCTTTGCTTCCGGCATGATTAGCGTTCCTTTTCGCGAGGTGTTTCGCGGGAGACCGAGGGCATTATGGATGTTGTACCTAAAAGCGAACTATCCTTGGCGTTTACGAGGCGTTTCTGTTCGCGCATGGAGGCCAGCGCCTTGGAGCGCTTACGGGCGGACTCCTGGAGGTCCACGGACTCGTCGTATTCATCCACGATTTCGCGACCGAGGATTTCCTCGAGAACGTCCTCGAGGCTTACGACGCCTGCAATGGCGCCCCATTCGTCCACCACGCCTACGATGTGACCGCGCTGTTTCAGAAAGCGCAGCAAAAGCTTATCCAAGGTAAGGGAATCGGGAATCAGCAAGAGGGGGCGCATCAGCTGGCGAAGCTTTATATCGCGCTTGCCCTCGGCCAGCTTATTGTAGGCGTCGCGTCGAAGGACAATGCCTATCCAATTGTCCTTGTTCTTGTCGTAGAGCGGAACACGGGAGAAGGGCCAGTTGCCGCGCTCATCCAAGGTTTCGCCCAGGGAGGAATCCGCCTTCAGCGAAAAGACGACCTGTCTAGGCGTCATCACCTTGCGAACCGGGACAGACTTCAGCGAAAGAATGTTCTTGATGACAACGGACTGCTGACGGTCAATCACATCCTCGCGAAGTCCAAGGCTTACGAGGCTGTTGATGTCGTCGATGCTAACATCCTTCTTCTCTTCGCTTTCGTGAGTCCAGTGCTTGGTAAGGGTTAGGCAAAGCCAGATGAGACCGGTGCAGGAAAGAATCTTGGTGATGTAGTAGAAGGCCACAGCCACAATGGGCGCCACCACCTTCGCCTGCTTTACGCCCAGAGTTTTCGGGGTGATTTCACCAAAGAGCAGAATCAGGATGGTAAGGACAATGGGCAGCGCCACCTGGCCTGCGGGGGGCAAGTTCTTGACAGCCAAGGCCGTCGCCAGTGAAGCGCCTACTGTGTTTGCAATGGTGTTCACCACGAGAACCGAAGCAATGTAGCGGTCGATGTTTTCTTTTACATGGGTCATGTACCTGGCCGTAAACTTCTTCTGCTTTTGCAGCGATTCAATAGTCGCAGGGGTCACGCTGTAAAACGAGGCTTCGGTCACCGAGCAAAAGCCCGATATCAAGAGACATCCCAAAACCGTAAGTACGATATAGAACATTATTCAATTCCCCACAGGCTGGGTTCTATGGCCCAGAGCTGGACTTGGGACATGTCGGCGACAAAGTCCACAAAGGCCTTGGAGCTTGGCATAGGCAGGGCGTAGGACTTGTCGGAATCCAGAAGCACGATATCCACGTCGGTCTTTTCGTTAATTTCGCCTAGGCGCTTAGCCGCAGAGATGGCATCGTCCAGGCCGCCAATCTGGTGTACCAGCCCCGCGGTCTTCGCCTTGTGCCCCACCATGACGCGACCGCCTCCGTAAACGGAATCCACCACGGCCTGGGGAATCCCGGTAGCCTTGGAAACCACTCCGGTAAAGCGTTCGTAGAAGTCGTCCATGTACTCCTGCAGCGCGGCCTTCTCCTCGTCGGTCCAGGGCCTTGCGAAGGTTTCGGCATCGGCGTAGTCATGGGACTTTACCGTTTCGCTGCGAATGCCAATCTTGGAGAGGAGCCCCGAGGCGTCCACCTTGCCGCCATAGATGCCTATGCTACCTACGATGGCCATGGGTTCAGAGATGATGTAGTCGGCGCCACAGGCGATGTAGTAGCCGCCCGAAGCCCCCATGGAGCCGATGCTTGCCACCACGGGAGTTCCCATTTCGCTAACGTGGCGAAGGGCGGCCCAGATCTTATCGGAGGCGATGGCGCTGCCACCAGGCGAAGAAATGCGGACGACGAGCGCCCTTGCGCCGGTTGCAGGCAGGCGACGCAGGGATTCCAGCACGGAGCGTTCCATGCGGCCATCGATGGAGCCGTCGATATTCAGCACGGCGATGGGCGCACGGTGGGCCCAGCTTTCGTTGAAGATTTTCTTGTCCATGGGACGCCAGGTGCGGTAACGGGCGTAAGGGGCGTCCAGGCCGAAGAAGGTCTTAAGCGCGTATGCAGGCACCTGGTCGATGTAGAGCGCCGTATCTACAATGCCCGCCTCCCTTGCGGCCTTGGCGGTAACCATGGGCTTGGAGGCGACGGAATCCAGATGGGCCAGGGTGGCATCCAGATCGGCGCCGCGGCGCACCTTCTTGTAGGCGATCAGCGAAGACAGCACATTCCACATGTCCTTATACAGGGAGTCGCGATTGCCGCGGGCTTCTACGGACATGGAGTCCGCGGTGTAAGGCTCCACGGCGGCCTTGTACTTGCCGTGGCGCAAAAATTCCACCTTTACACCCAGCTTATCGAAGAGGCCCTTGTAGTAAAGCAGATTGCCGCCGAGACCTCGCCAGTTCAGGTGGGCAGAGGGTTCCACCACGATGCGATCCGCATTGGAGGCGGCCAAAAGCACCGAGGGGCGGATATCGTCGAGGTAGGCCACCACCTTGCCGCCGCGGGCCTGCATCTTGAGCACCGCACGGTTGATCTCATTGGAAACGCCAACATTCCCCTTGTAGCCGGAAAAGTCAAGAATCACAAGGCCGCAGGAAGGATCCCTGTACAGGTGCTCAAAGAGATTTCGCACTTTCCAGATGCTGATAGAAGACTTTCTAAAGAACGCGAACTCATCCTCGGTCTCGGAGACTTCCATATCCAGGGGAACGCGGATAATCTGCGCCGAGTTGAAGGCCCTGGGATTACGTGAGGAATGGTAACCCCAGGCCACGCCCTTGGGCAGCAAGTCGTCGTAAACGTGGAGGGCCACGTTGTTGTAGCCGCCAAAGCTCGTGGCAAAGGTCAGTCGGAATTCGTCGTCACCGTAGAGCGGCACCTGCAGGCCCCAGCGAAAGCCGTAGGCTTCCAGCTCCAAGAGCAAGCGATGGTCCTCGAATCTTTCCACATCGTAGCTTACACTGAATGCATTGCCAATCTTAAAAGTCGCGCCCAGGTTCTGTATGCGATCGGGGGCCCTTGGGCCAACGTACAGCAAATTTTCGCAGGTATAGCCAAGGGACAGGAACTTGAAGGGCCTAAGGATAAAACCCTGGGAATAGCTCCACTCCGTACCCTCAAAGTCCGCACTTCTCAGGGCCGTTATACGAGAGCCCCAAAAGAAACTACGATTGAAAAAGTCACTGGCGCGAACCAGGCTCCAACGGGCCTCGTCAAAGTGATGCTCCCCGAACTGGTAGCTGAATCCAGCCCCCCAATGTTCCAGGTTTCCGCCGATTCTAAAATCAGAAATTCCATCGTCGTAATCATAGGAGACCAGCGCCCCCTTGGAATCAAGGGCGGCAAGGCCAGCCGGGTTCCCCCAAAGACCGTGACCATCGCTTATGGAGGCAAAGCCCCGCTCGCCGGGCAGGTAGGCCAGCGCCAAGGTAGTGCAAGCCGCCAGGAACATCAAAATTTTTTTCATACACAACCCTACCATCTCAAATTCCCGTACAGGCCAAGGGCATGCCCCGTTTCAAAGCCAAACAGGTTGCCCCGATTCATTTCGTAGAACAACGCCACACCAAGGGAATGCCTGCCCAGGGCAAAATAACGAGCCACATCCGAGCGCATCCTGAAGCCGCGATAAAGGTCGCCCATCTTGCGAAATTCCTCGTCCATGTTCAAGTTCTCGGATTCCGAAATTCGCCACCGGTACAAGAACACATGGGAAACTTCCCAGCCGGAGCGATCGTCCATGTCCCAGAACAGGTTCCAGGTCAATGACGTCCTTACACCAAGTTCGTCACCAGGCAAAAAGGAATCCTTTTCCAAAAAGGTAAAATATTCGGCAGCAACGCCCAACTTAAGGGTCTTGGAAAAATCATACAGGCCCATGGGGGCAACGCCAAGGCGATGAAAGCGATTCACCTGGGAACCATCCCCCGGAGGCAAGCGCCAATTCACATCAATTCCAAAGAAAGAATAGGGCATAAACTTCATGCCCACATAGGATTCATTAAAGCCGCTTACCTTAAGGTCGAGCGCCTCGTGCCGCTGGTCATGCAGCATGGTGTCGAACTCGTAGCTAACCAGGCGATAGGAGACATCCCCGTAGACGCTAAAGCAGTTGCAGGGTGCAAATTCACCCGAAAAGTTCAAGTCGGCGCTATAGACGTCATCCAGTAATTCCAGCACACCCCCTAGGGCAGCATGGTTGCCGGGGCCGCGCACCGCAAAAACGGTCTCCCTAGCGTAGCCCAAAACGGACAAGGAGAGAACCATCAGGACTGCCAAAAGCCTTGGATAAAATTTGGACCGGCGGATCATAAAATTTCAGCAACAACATAAAAAATTTAGCCACGCTTGTTTTTGCGCAACAGGGAAACGGTCTCTGTTTTTCTATATTAAAATCAGTCATGAGGCTTTTTCTTTCTTCCATATTCGCAAGTATTTTACTAGGAACGATCCTTTGTTCCTGCGTGTGGGAGAATTCCGCCGAAAGCCCCGACTTTCTCCCCCTGGACGATTCCGCCTACCCCTTTGCCGACCTGCCTCGCCTTGTTATCGAAACAGACGATTTTGCACAAATTAACAACAAGGAAACCAAGGTTCCCGCCAAGCTGCAAGTCTACGGAAAGAACGCCCCCGAAAGCGATGTAGTCAACTTGACCATCAAGGGGCGGGGCAACTCATCCTTCGTCATGGCAAAATTTGGCTACAAGCTCAAATTCGAAAACAAGGAAACCCTCTTCGACATGCCCAAAAATCGCGAGTGGGACCTGATTCCCAATCACCGCGACAAGAGCATGCTGCGCAACTACGTAACGTACCAGCTGGCAGGAATTCTGCAGGATGAATACTTTCCGAAATGCAAGTTCGTAGAGGTCTACATCAACCGCGAATACCTGGGCGTATTTCTCCTTGCAGAACACATCAAAGTCGGAAAGAATCGTGTCGACATCGCCGACAGTGATTCCAGTTTTCTCTTCGAAAAGACATCCGTCACATCCACGGACGGGGTCATGTTCACCTCTTCAATGAACTACATTTTCAAGTTCTGCTCTCCTAAGAACCCTTCCCTGAAATCGGCGGCCTTGCTAGAAAATCACATCAACGATTTCGAAACCTTTTTGAAGAGTCCAAAGATTTACAGGCTGGATTCCATCAGGAACTGGATTGACGTCGACGACTTTATTCGCTACTACTGGATTCAGGAATTTTCAAAAAATCTCGACGGGGCCTTTAGACGAAGCGTCTACTTGACATGGGAAACCGGCGACGTTATCAAGATGGGTCCCGTATGGGATTTCGACATCGCCTACGGGCTTTCCAGCGACGGCAAAGTTTCTCCGGAGAACTGGTACGTAAAAAAATACGGATGGTACCGTTACCTCCACAAGAACGCAGCCTACAACGACGCCCTGAAAAAATACTGGATCGACAACCATCAGCTTTTTGAAGACGTTATCGATTCCGCGGAATCGCAGGCAAAGCGCTTATCCAAGGCCATGAAAAACGAGTATAAGCGCTGGCCCGTTCTGCAGAACGATACCGACTGGCCCTTCATCGAAGCCTACGATAGTTACGAGGAATCCGTAGATTCCCTTAAGGCCTGGATTCATAAGAGAATCCGCTGGATAGACGCCAATCTCTAGCGTATACAGGAGACAGAAAATCCGTCGCTTTCTATATTTGAAAGCATGAATGTAGCATTGATTTTTGCAGGTGGAACCGGTTCTCGAATGAACTCCAAGGCGAAGCCGAAACAGTTTCTGGAATTGAATGGCAAGGCCATCATCATCCACACCATCGAATGGTTTGAGCAGCACCCGGAAATTGATGCCATCTGCGTAGTTTGCATTGCGGAATGGATTGACTACCTAAAGGAACTGCTCGCCCGCAGTTTCATTCACAAGGTCAAGTGGATTGTTCCCGGAGGAAACTGCGGCCAGGAATCCATTTTTAACGGCATCAAGGCGATCCACGATGCGGGGGTTCCGGAAGATTCCGTCGTCCTTATCCACGATGGCGTACGCCCGCTGATTTCAGAAAAGCTGATTAGCGACAACATCGAATGCGTAAGGAAGAATGGTTCCGCCATCACGGTTACACCGGCGATAGAAACCATCATCAGCACCAACTGCGAAAACCAGGTGGAAAACATCACCGACCGCAAGCTGTGCAAGTTGGCTCGAGCCCCTCAGAGTTTTGTCCTTCGCGACATCTATGCTGCACACCAGAAGGCGATTGCGGATGGCCGCATGGATATGATTGATTCCGCAAGCCTCATGAAATACTGCGGACATACGTTATTCACCGTGGACGGACCCGTAGAAAACATCAAGATCACTACCCCCATGGACTTTTACCTGTTCCGCGCCATTTACGAAGCCAGGGAAAATTCCCAGATATTTGGATTCTAGCTTATGGTTGAATGTTCCAAAGACTGTGTTCTCCAGGAGGACCTGGAGATTCTCGCCAAATCTACGCTGATTCCATGGACAGAACTGGAAAACAAGAGTATCCTGGTTACAGGCGCCACGGGTCTTGTGGGTTCTCAGCTGGTCAAGGCCCTTGCCTGCAGAAACAGGCTGTCCAATTCAAACATACGCATTTTGGCCTGCGTCAGAAACGTCGAAAAGGCGAAGATCATTTTTGCAGAGCTGGAAAATCGACCGGAGCTGCAATTTGTAGTTGCGGACCTTTCCAAGGAAATTTCCGTGGACGGCGACGTGGACTTTATCATCCACACGGCAAGCGCCACGGCCTCCAAGGAATTCGTCACCAGGCCCGTGGAAGTCATCGGCACTACTCTGCAGGGAACCACGAACGTTCTGGAACTGGCCCGCGTAAAGAATTCCGCAGGCGTAGTCTACCTTTCGTCCATGGAAGCCTTCGGTGTGGTTCCGCCCAGCGACAGGCGGGCCTCGGAGAAGGACTTGGGCATGGTGGACTTGACCAATCCCCGTAGCTGCTATCCCGAAGGCAAGCGCATGGCCGAATGTCTCTGTACCGCCTACGCCTCCGAATACAACGTTCCCGTAAAGGTGGCCAGACTTTCGCAAACCTTCGGCTCCGGCATCACCTATTCCGAAGGACGCGTCTTCGCCCAGTTCGCGAAAGCCGCCATCGAAGGCACCGACATCGTGTTGCACACTAGGGGGCTTTCCTGGGGCAACTACTGCTACACCCGCGACACCATCGAAGCACTGCTTCTTCTGCTTGTTCGCGGAAACCAGGGCGAAGCCTACACCATCGCCAACGAGGATTCCAACGTCCGCATCAAGGACATGGCACAGATGGTAGCGGAAAAAATCGCAGGTGGAAAAATCAAGGTTGTCTTCGACATTCCCGAAAGTGCCATGACTTACGGCTACGCCCCCGACACGGAACTTCACCTATCCTCCGCCAAGATGCAGGCCCTCGGCTGGAAGCCCACCGTAAGCCTCGAGGAAACCTACCGTCGCATGATGAAGAGCATGCTCGCAAGCAGGGAATAGGCAAGGAATTCGCAATGTCGATCAAGGACTTCATCAAGGCAGCCTGTTACCGCATTTTTGGCGTACTGCCGATTAAGCCGAAGAAAATTTTCTTCAACAACTACTTTGGCCGCTCCTACGGCTGCAACCCAAAGTACGTTTGTGAAGCGATTCACAAGTCGCATCCCGAATACGACCTCGTCTGGGAAGTCCGCAAGGATTGCCGCGAAGGCTTCCCCGACTACGTGCGTCTAGTCAACTTCGATACGCCCAGAGCCATCTACGAACGTGTTACATCCAAGGTGTGGGTGCAGAACGTGCGCTGCCGCCTTACCGCGAAAAAACGCAAGGGGCAGTTCTACATCCAGACATGGCACGGGGCCATCGGCGTAAAGAAGTGCGAAGGCGACGCCGCCGACAAGATAACTCCCGAATCCGTGAAGATGGCCCATCACGACTCCCCCATGATCGACGTGATGGTTTCCAACAGCCGTTTTTGCACAGGGGTCTACAGGCGCGCTTTCTGGTACGGCGGCAAGATCGCCGAGGTCGGCTATCCGCGAAACGATCTGATGTCAAAGCCCAGCGAAGACATCATCAAGAAGGTCCGCAACGAATACCGCATCGCGGAGGGCAAGAAAATTTTCTTCTACGCCCCGACGTTCCGCAAGGATTCCAGCCTCTGGGACACCACCGGGCTGGACATCAGACGAGCACTGAAAAGCCTGGGGAAAAGCCTAGGTGGCGACTGGGTCTGCCTGTTGCGCTTGCACCCCTGGGCCGCCAGGGCCTGCGAAGGCAAGATGACCTTCGACGACCAGGTCGTCAACGCCACCCATTATCCCGACATCCAGGAGCTACTTTCTGCCGCAGACGCCATGGCGACGGATTATTCCAGCTGCATGTTCGACTTCTTGATTCAACGGAAGCCCGCCTTCATGTTCGCAACGGACATCAGCGATTACGTAGAGGAACGCGGCCTGCTCTTCGACCCGTTCCAGTTGCCCTTCAGCTGTTCCGTGAACAACGACGACCTTGAAAGGAACATTCTCGCCTTCGACTTCGAAGAGTACAAGCGCAAGGTAGACGCCTTCTTCCAGGAGAACATCCTAAAGGACGACGGGAACGCAGCCGAGCGCGTCGCCCGAATGGTAGAGGCCTTTGTCGACGGCCAGGAGCCGCAACACTTTCTGAAGGACGCGATGTAGCATGGGTCTTCTGAAAAAGTTGCGACAGTCCGATAGATTCAAGGCGTACCTCTTTAACACCCTTCGAGTTGTGCCCATGAAAAGGCACAAGGTTGTCTTTTGCAACTTTAGCGGAAAGCGCTGCGGCGACAGTCCCCGAAACATCAGCGACGCTCTTAGGCAAAAGCATCCCGACTGGGACCTGGTATGGCTCTCTCACCCCAAATACAACCCGCCCATACCGGAGGGCTGTCGCATGGCCACCTTCGGCATGCATTCGCTAAAGATGATTTACGAATTGGCCACGGCAAAGGTCTGGGTGGATAGCCACACGAAATTCGCCTTTACCCGCAAGCGCAAGAATCAGTACTACATGGAAACATGGCACGGGGGCATCGGCCTCAAGAAGGTCGAAGGGGATGTAGCCGGTAGCCTGGACAAGGAATACCTGGACCGAGTCAAGGTGAACTCCGCCCTTGCCGACGTGTTCCTCTCCAACAGCAGATGGTGTTCCGAATTATACCGCAGAGCCTTCTGGTTCCGGGGAGATTTTTTGGAATGTGGATTGCCGCGAAACGACGCCCTGGTGCAGGCCGCCACAGAAAGCTTGCAGACAGTGCGGCCAAGTGAAGGCAATGTTCGCAAGCACCTTAAGTTGAGCGCCGATACGAAGATCGCCCTCTATGCCCCCACCTTCCGCGCCGACAACGCAACGGCCTGCTACGGCATCGACGCTCTTGCAGTACAGAAGGAACTGGAAGCAAAGTTCGGCGGTCATTGGATCGTTCTGATCAGGCTCCATCCCATGGCCATGCAGCTGGACGTACCTATCAGCTTTGGCGACACTGTCCTGAACGCGACGGACTACCCAAACATGCAGGAGCTCCTTGTAGAAAGCGACCTGCTGCTCTCCGACTATTCCAGCTGCATTTTCGACTACGCCCTGCTCAAGCGCCCCTGCCTGCTTTTTGCAACGGACATCAAAGACTACAAGAGGGATCGAGACCTCTACTTTGACCTAAGGGGACTCCCCTTCCCGCTGGCAGAAAGCAACCGGGAACTGCTGGCGAACATCGCCGAATTCGACAGCGACGCATTCCGCAAAAGCCTGGACGAGTTCATCGGCAACGTGGGCTTGAACGAAACGGGCCACGCCACGGAAAGGGCCGTTGAACTTATTGAAAAGTGGATAGAGGCCTAATGCAGAATTCATCCAGAATCATCATCAATACGGGAATTCTCTACGGCAAGATGTTCATCAACATCGGCATCGCCCTGTTTTCCACCCGTTTGATCCTGAACGCCCTTGGCGCAAGCGACTTCGGTATCTTTGCGCTGGTGGGGGGCGTTATCGGGGCGTTGTCCTTCTTGAACAAGTCCATGGCCTCGGCCACACAGCGTTTCCTTTCGTACAACCGCGGCAAGGGTCCAGAACAAATGGCCAAGGTATTCAACACAGCCATTGTTCTTCACGTTCTTATCGGACTATTGTTCGCCGCCATTCTGGAAGTTGCCGGAATTTTTCTATTTGACGGATTTTTAAATATTCCTGCCGAGCGCATTTCCGTAGCCAAGTTCGTTTTCCACTGCATGGTGGCAAGCACCTTCTTCTCGGTGATTGCGGTCCCCTACGACGCCATCATGAACGCCAAGGAGAACATGATCATCTTCTCCCTGTTCAGCATCCTGGAATCCATCTTCAAGCTGGCCATCGGCATTTGGCTCTACTACACCCCAGTCGACAGGCTTGCAACCTACGGACTTTGCATGGCGCTTTCCATGGTCATCTGCAGAACCGCCAAGCGGGTCTACAGTCGCCTGCACTATCCCGAGTCCAGACTTTCGTTTAAGAACGTGGATACGAAGCTGATGAAGGAGATGGGTGCCTATTCCGGCTGGGTCACCGTGGAATCCGTAAGCCACATCGCCAAGGGCGAGGGCATCCCCATCATACTGAACATTTTCTTTGGCACCGTGGTAAACGCCGCCTACGGAGTCGCCACCCAGGTGCGCCAGAACATCGGATTTTTCTCCGAAATGATTTTCAGGTCCTCCAATCCCCAGCTAATGAAAAACCTGGGCGAGGGCAACCTGCAAAAGGGAATCAGCATTTCGTTCACCAGCTGCAAGTTCTCCTTCTTGCTCATGGCCCTGCTTTCCATTCCGCTGATCGTCAAAGCCGATTACATTCTTGAGCTGTGGCTAAGGAACGTCCCCGAAAACGCAGCCTTCTTCTGCCAGCTGATTCTCACCACGAACCTCATCATCATGCTGGCCCGCGGACTAAACTTCCTTATCGACGGCATAGGCAAGATCCGCAACTACCGCATCATTCTGAGCGTCACCAACATCATTGTTTTCCCGCTGGCCTACGGCATGCTCTACATGGGAATGGCACCCGCCTCCGTGTTCATCGCCATCATCATCTCGGACATCCTGGTGCTTCTGGCCCGCATCTACTTTGCAAACAGGTATTCCAGCATGGGCGTAATGAAATTCTGCAAGGCGACCATTTTCAGACTGTTGCCCCTGAGCCTTGTTGCTGGCCTTGCCTCCTTCGCCTTTAGCGCAAGCGTCCACATCCACGACATCGTGGACCTGATCCTGTGTGCGCTGATTTCGTCAACACTCCTCTGCACCGGTTTTTACACCCTCGTCATCAATGACGACGAAAAAAGCACCGCAAGGAACTTTGTAAAGAAAGCCGTCAACAAAATCACCGGCAAGAAACGATCATGAAAAAAACACTGGCATTTTTGAAAAACCATCTTAAAGTTATCCGAGGCGAAAAATTGTTCCTTGCCATCTGGATTGTGGCAGCCCTTGCAAGAGTAGCCTCTATCCTGATGCTGTACTTCATGGAGCTCCCCGATGGCGGATATCTCGAGGAAACCTGGCTGTTCAAGTGCCTCTCCAGATCCTTCGCGGCAGACATCGGATCCTTGGCGATAGTGGCATTCGTCTTTGCCGCCCTGGCCCACTTCACCAAGAAAGTTCGCCTCTGCGCAACAGGACTCATCCTGTTGAATACATTTTACATGATCTGCTCCGTGTGCGACAACGAAACCTCCCGCTGGCTCAATCGTCGCTTTACCATCGAGTACATCAAGACGTACATGGGCGCAGGCAGCGACATGGGGATGGTGGCCAACTTGTTCAAGGCCGGCATCCTTTCCTATTCCCTGGACATTCTCCTAGTCGCTCTCACTTTAGGGTTCGGCCTGTTCTCCCTGAGAAAATTCGCCAAGAAGGTTCCCTCCCTCAGAACCGTATTCACCTTGCTCCTCATCGGAGCCCTAGGCGTCATTTTCGCCTATTACGTTCCCATGAAGAGCCGCCAGTTCCGCGAACGCATCCGTCCCTTCTACGTACACACTTACAATCAAATTAACTACCAGAGAACCCACCGCGTCAAGCCCACCAACTTCGAGGAAGGCATCAAGTTCCTTGGCGGCGACCCCTCCAAGAAATACCCCTTCTTCAAGGAGGTCAACGAGGATTCCTCCGTAACGGCCTTCACGGGGCGCAACCTCGCAGAAAAGCCAGACATCATCCTCTTCACCATCGAATCCTGGCGAGGCTGGACTGGCGACGTTCGCGTCCCCAGGTCCTGTGAAAAAATGAAGAATATGTGCAACCTGGCAAAGAAGGGCATGTTCTTCCCCTACATGTACAGCGCAGGCTGGCCCTCCACCGAAGGCCTTAACGGCATGCTTCGCGGCACCTGGAGCCACCCCGAGAAGTACCTCGGCGGTTACACCACACCCGAGCGCTCCTGGGCAGAAGTCCTTGGCAAGGCGGGCTACTTCAGAATCGTGGTCCCCGCAGCCAACCCCAACTTCGACAGCTTCACGCCCCTGTTTGACGCCTGGTTCGATTCCACCGATTACCACTCCGACATCGACAACGATGTTCTGCTGGCCAACCGCACCGTGGAAATTTACAACAACCGCCCCAAGGACAGGCCCATATTCATCGACTGGATGGGACTCACCACCCACACGCCGTTCACCTACCCCAAGAGCCTCGGAGAATCCCCGGTCCTCTACGACGACCGCTACGAGGGCCTCACCTCCTTTGTGGACTCAGCCATCGGCATCGTCCTGGACGCGGTCAACAAGAGCGAAAGGCCAACCCTCATCTTCGTCACCGGGGACCACTCCTTCTCCATCGGCGGACAGAAGGACCGCACCAAGCAAGTGGGCGCCACCCATAGCGGAAGAACATGGACCAGCTTCTTTATGGCGGGCCCCGGAATTCCCCAGGATTCCATCGACACCCGGATGGTTTCCCACGTAGACCTGGCCCCCACGCTGCTATCCCTGCTGAACCTGGAGATGAGCAACCACTTTGTAGGAACCGACCTCCTCGACACCGCGGCCCCCGACGTCCCCCGCATCACCTTCAACGAGCAGTTCTATGCGGTACGCAACAACGAACGTCAAATTTACGGTGGTGCCGACGGCAAGAAGTTCGTGGTCCTAAAATCCCACAAGGTTCCCGACTGGGACACAACGAGGATCGTGGCCGGATTTATCGGCGAGGACTTTTTGACACCTACCGCGGAAGACTCCGCCACGCACAAGAAGGCCCAAAGCGCCCTCAAGGCCTGGCAGTATGTTCTGGACAACGACCTGCTGATGCCGCCCTCGGCAGCGGAAAATCACTAGCTAATCCCAGGAGCGGCCTATGAAAGGTGTCGTCAAAAAACTCTACGGAATCATCCCGCAGCCCCTGAAGGATTTTCAGAACAGCCTTCGAATCAAGGACCGCCTGCTCCTTCGGGGAAAGAAATCCCGCGAAGCCCGCATCAGGCGCAACCTCATCCGCAGGGTTCAATCCGGCGAGAAAATCAACGTGGTATTCTTCGCCATGTCCGTATCATTCTGGAAGTACGACGAACTGTTCAGGCTGATGCAGCAGAGCGATCTTTTCAATCCGCTGGCGGTTTTTACGCCGCGCCCCATCGACAACAGCGAAATCCAGGAACAGCACCGCAAAAAACTTTCCGAATACTTCAGGGCCAAGGGATTCCCCTTCCAGGAAACTCTAGGTGACTTCGAGGCACACATCCTCTTCTACGCACAACCCTACAAGAACAGCGTCTGCGAGCCCCTGAGAGCCTACAACCACCTGGACAAGCTGATCTGCTACGTTCCCTACGCCTTCTTCATTTCCAACTACAAGTGGGCCTACGACTCCCTGGTACACAACCTGGCCTGGAAACTCTTCTACCCCACAACCCTGCACAAAAAGAACGCCCAGGAAATCGCCCTGAACAAGGGTGAGAATGTGGACGTAGTCGGGTACCCCCTGGCGGACAAGTTCATGACCCCGGCTTCAAGGGACCCCTGGAAAATCCAGGACCGCACCCTGAAACGCATCGTATGGGGTGTACACCATTCCATCTTCAGCGACGACCTGGTGGACTGCGGCACCTTCCTCAAGTTCGCCGAGCCCATGCTCCAGCTGGCCCGCAACTCAAGGGATTGCCAATTCGCCTTCAAGCCCCACCCTCACCTTAAGGAGCACCTCTACAAGCATCCCGACTGGGGCAAGGACCGCACCGACAGTTACTACGCCGCCTGGAACGAGGCGGAGAACACCTTCCTGGTGGACGGCGATTACGTGGACCTGTTCAAGACATCTGACGCCCTCATCCACGACTGCGGCTCCTTTACCGTAGAGTACCTCTTCATAAACAGGCCCGTCCTCTACATCGGCAACCAGCGCGACAGCATCCTCTGCAACTTCGGCAAGAAGGCCATGGAAGGCAACTACACCCAGAGCGACTTCACCGTGGAACGCTTTATCAGCGACGCGGTCCTTCCGGACAGTGCCGCCCCGGCAGCAGCCGACACCAGGGAACCCCTGCGCAGGGAAATCCTTTCCAAGTACCTGACGCCACCGAACGGCCTTACCTTCGCCCAGAATATTTTGGATATTCTCGAAAAGGAAATATGCAAGTAGGACTCCTGAATCTTTGCGCCGCGGTCTTCTTGGCAGCCTGCGCCTGTTTCGCCCAGACGGTAGACACCCTAGCGGCCACGGCACCTAGGCAGCCGCATTCGCCCACCGTAGAGAAACTGCGCTACGCCAGCTGGAACCTCCGCTGGGAAGACAAGAAGGACATCGCCAACGGCGACGCCTGGGAAAAGCGCGTTCAACCCATCGCCGACATCATACGCTACAACGACTTCGACATCGTAGGAACCCAGGAGAACAGCGCCGACCACGCCGCCGATCTCATGGCCAGGCTCCCTGACTACGACATCGTTCAAATAGACTCCCTCGAAGACAACCCCATCCTCATCAAAAGGGGAATGTTCAGCCTCCTGGACAGCGGCCGCTTCTACTTCTCCCAGACGCCCGAAGTCCGCAGCAAGAGCTGGGACTCCCGACGCATCCGCTTCTGCACCTGGGTAAAGCTGGGCCGCGACAAAGACACCCTCTTCGTCTTCAACGTCCACTTCGACTACCGGGGCAAGGACGCCCAGGCAGAAAGCGCAAAGCTCATGAACAAGAAAATTCTATCCATCGCCGGGAACGCCCCCTTCATATTCGCAGGCGACCTGAATTTCGTGGACACCTCCGATTCCTACAAGATTATCGGATCCTGCATCCCCATGAACGACGCCAAGAAGGTCGCCGACTTCGCCTACACCCCGAACGGTTCCTTCGACTACTTCGATCCCCAGAAGTTCAGCAAGTGGCAATTCGACCACATTTTCACAAGCCCCCAGGTCAAGGTGCACCGCTACGGAATCCTAAACGAGTCCTACTACGACGGCGAAAAGTTCCGCTATCCTTCCGACCACCTCCCCGTAGTCATTACATTTTCTTTACAAAAATAGACCAGCGCACCATATATTTCTATATTTCCCCGCATGAAGAAGTATAAGCGTGCAATTACATACGGTACTTACGATTTGTTCCATGTGGGCCACCTCCGCCTCTTCAAGAGGATTGCCGACATGGCCGAGGAACTGTATGTCGCGGTGTCTTCTGACGAATTCAACGCCATCAAGGGCAAGAAGTGCGTGATTCCCTTCGAAGAAAGGCTCGAAATCATCGATTCCCTGGATTGCGTAACAAAAGTTCTGCGCGAGGACAACTGGGAGCAGAAAATCCCCGACATCCAGCGATACGGCTGCGACCTCTTTGTCATGGGTAGCGACTGGGAAGGCAAATTCGACTTCCTCAAGGAATACTGCGACGTAGTCTACCTCCCGAGAACCCCGGGCATCAGCACCACCGATATCAAAAAGTACATCAACAAGTAGTCATTCCCGAGAATAACACCAAATGAGTGTTTTGGTCCTTCTCCTATTCTTCGCCCTGATAGGGATCATGGTTTATGGAGATACCCAAAGCCGTTTCGTGACCCTCGTCGTCGGAACCGTACTTTTTCCCACGACCGCGCTCTTTACCAAGAACCCCTCCATCTCCCCCCAGCACGTGTTTCTCTACACGTTCCTGTTCCTGGAATTCATCAAGGACAGGGAGTCCTTTACCAAGGGCATCTTCAAGAACACCCTGACAGTACCCCTGCTCCTGATTGCCATCAGCTACTTCCTTACGGCCATGGTCAACTCCGGTATCGCCTCCAAGGACATGTACTACGGTATCCGAGACTTCGTCGATTCCTTTGGCTACATCCTCGCCGCCTGGATTTGCGGAAGGAAAATGGAAATCGACGACTTCGCCAAGAGAATCATCCCCTTCGTAATCATCATTTGTACCCTAGGCATTTTCGAAGCCATGCTAGACACCAACTACCCCTACAAGTTGGTCAACTCGGCATTCCCCACCTACGAGGGCCTCTATGACATCAATGGCAGCGTGGGCTTGAGCCAAAGCTGGAGAACACGAACCTGCCTTACCACAAAGCACCCCACGGCATTCGGCACACTGCTGATGTCGCTGTTCCTCTTCTACCTCCCCTATATCCGAAAGAGCGTCATCGACAAGCCGAAGCTGTACCTGACACTGGCGCTTCTCGGGGTGAACGCGGTTCTTTGCGGCTCCAGGACATGCCTATTCTGCGTACTCGTAGGAACAGCCCTCTACATCGTGGACAAGTTTCACATTCTGGCAAAGATCGCTACCGTCGGTCTGATCGTATTCTCTTTTTCCGCCATTCTCGCCTATATGGTCGAGAACTTCGGCGCCTCCGGAGGCAAGGGGCAGGGATCCTCGCTGGACTTCAGGGCGCGCCAGCTAATATTCTCGTACATGGCGGTACAGAATTCCCCAATCATCGGCAACGGCAACAAGTATACCGCCAACTACATCCTGGAAGAAAATGACAGCGGTGAAAAGCGCGCCGAAGACAGCAGCGGCGAGGACATGGGCGGCCTGGAATCCATCGTATTCACGCTGCTGATCGACAGGGGTTTCGTCGGCCTGGCCTCCTACTACTTCCTGTTGCTATGGATCTTCGTTGCCTTCATGAAGTACAAGAAGAAATACCCCGAGATCAATGGCGGATTCGCCCTTATCGCAGCGGGGACCGTCTACCTGACGCTATCCGGCGTTATCGGCAACAGTTCAAACTTCCTATTCCTCTTTACAGGAATCCAGCTGGGCTGCATCAGACAGCTGCAAGAAAGGGAAGAAGAGGAAGAGGACGAAAAGAAGCTGCAGGAGCGCAAGCGTAAAATCACCGCAGAACGCGCCTGACTTCATACATCAGGGCAACCATAAACTGCAGACGCAAGCTAAGCAGCCAGCCGTAGCCCCGTTCATTTCCGCAAAGCTTAAGGGATCGAGCCCTCCTCACCGCCTCACGGTAACGAGGCTGCGCAAGCACATTCCTAAAGGCGGAGTATCGTTCAAGAAAGCTCCCGGCAGCGCCCTTGCAAAAGAAACTGCGCAGAGCCATCTTCTTGGTCAGGAACAGCGCCCTGGCAAAAAACGCGTCACCCAGGGAATCCTCGGCAGATACACTTCGAACAAACTGTTCTACCGCATCCAGGATATTTTCCGAATCCGCGACCAGGCGATCCTCGTTGATGTGGCAAAGGGAATTTTTCAAAATCCGATAGTGGTACGTCGGCACGCTTCTGTAAGCCACGATTTTCGCACACTGAAAAACCCGAAGGGCAACCAGGCCATCCTCGTACAGTTTCAGCCGACCGTCAAAGCGGATGTTGTTTTCCGTCAACAGGGAACGACGAATGAGCTTCGTCCACAGAGCCGAAAACATATAGCTGCAGCTCGGCGACGGATAAGGGGAATAGCCCCTGTAAAGAACCGTCCGCTGGAGGGCGGCGATTTCATCAAGTCCCCTGGCGGTAAATTCCTGGGCAAAGAAATGGTGCAACGACTCGCCCCCATTCTCCTTCCAAGTCCAGTGATCCGTCACCACCACATCGGCATCACATCGGATGGCCTCGTCATAGGCCACCTTAAACGCTCCCGCATCCAGCCAGTCGTCGGAATCCACGAACAGCACATAGTCGCCCCTTGCCGCAGCAAGGCCGTCGTTACGGGCCGCAGACACGCCGCCGTTCGCCTTGTGAATCACACGATAGCGGATATCCGATGTGGCGTAGTCGTCAAGAATTTTCCCCGAATCATCGGTACTGCCGTCATCCACGGCCACGACTTCCCAGTCTGCAAGGGACTGGTTCCTTATACTATCCAGGCACTCCCGCAGATACCTTGCGGAATTGTAAACAGGTATGACAATGCTAATTTTCGGCGCCATTGGAATCTGTCACCGTTTCCAGGCCATGATGATTTCGATCATCCATCTTAGGCGGAGTCATGTAGTCGCCATACAGCTGAGTACAGACAAAATCATAGTCAACGGGACCACGAATCTCCGTATCCTCGAAGGGGTACATCTTGCCCTCGCCATAATACTTCTTATGGAACATTTCGCGGAACTTGTAGGCACCCATGGCATTGACCAGATAGTTGGATTTTTCGTAAGGGGTGCTGGTCAGCACCTTCTCCATACGGTCCAGGCATCTTTTTGTATTGAACAACTTCTGAATCGGAGTGTGCAGGCCAATCCAGACAAGAATGCGTTCGTGTAGGGGGCGTCCCTTCTTGTTCACGTCCACCAGCTGGTCGAAGCAGGAGAAACGAAACATGGCCCGCAGCAGTAGAACGTGGAACACCCGCAGCTTGCGAAGGAACTTGTTGTTGGGCATGGCATCCAGG
This sequence comes from Fibrobacter sp., assembly GCA_045597545.1. Lineage (GTDB taxonomy): Bacteria > Fibrobacterota > Fibrobacteria > Fibrobacterales > Fibrobacteraceae > Fibrobacter. The sequence goes on along the minus strand of JAZLKH010000128.1, from coordinate 31,502 downwards.
GGGAACAAGTCGATCCAGGCAAAGGTCTGCTCTTCCTTGATCTTGTCGTGGCGAACCAGTTTGAAACTTGTATCCTCAATGTGTCCAAAGTAACGGATATAGTCTTCAGAATTGTGAAAAGTGTGAAAACGAATGTTCTCACCCAAATTCTGTTGTTCTAGAATCTTGCAAAGTCTTTCGTAATCCGGGCGGGGAATACCCACGTCGATGTCATCGTCCCAGGGTATAAACCCCTTATGGCGAACGGCCCCTAAAAGGGTTCCACCCAGGGCAAAGTAAGAAATACCGTTCTCTGCACAGACAGCCTGAAAGAGCTTGAGTAGCTCAAGTTCCTTCAACTGCAACTGGCGCAGGGAATCATCCATTACTTTTCGTCCTTGATCAAGCGTGCATCATGCACGTTCTTATCTGCATCGGCGGGTTCCTTCATGTAGTCGCCATACATCTGAGTCAATACCTTGTCCGCATGTTCCGGGCCAGGCAGCTGCAGCCCCTCGAACTCATACATCTTGCCTTCGCCGTAGTAGGACTTGGGGAACATTTCCTTGAACTTGTACTGGCCCATGAAGTTCACTACCCAGTTGCTATTCTCAATGGGATAGCGCTTCAGCAAGGCATCCAATTTTTCCAGCCAGAACTTGAAGGGCTTGCTACCCTTAAAGCCGGTAAGCTGAATAAACTTGATGACAACGCGTTCAGAAAGGGGGCGATGGGGGCGCTTCAAGTTCACCTTTTCAAAGCAGGCGATATGGTAGCGGGCACGCACCCAAAGCAGGCGCATCATGTGGATCTTTCGTGCAAAGTAATTGTTCGGCATGCCGTCCAGCGGAAAAATGTCAACCCAGACATTTTCCTTGCGGGTAACCAGGCTACCGCTACGTTCCATAAAGAAACGAGTATCCACGATACGGGAGAAGTAGTAATGGTGATCCGTATTGTCACCATAGTGGCGCAACCGCAGATGGCTGGGCAGGTTGGCCGCAATGTCCTTCAAAACCTTTTCATACTCACTGCGTTCGATGCCAATATCGATGTCATCGTCCCACGGAATAAAACCGCGATGACGAACGGCACCAAGCAGGGAACCTCCCAGCAGATAGAACTTCACGGAACGCTTGTCCAAATAGTCCTTAAGGACCTTGAACACATTCCAGATCTGAACCTGGGCTTCGGACAAGGGAACCGGAGTTCCTGTTTTAGTAGCAAAACCCATTTTTATTCAGCCTTACCCTTACCAATGCTGGTCACTTCAAAGCCAATCTTGCGGAGGGCGTCTGCATCCAAAATATTACGGCCATCGAATACAAAAGCCGGCTTCGCCATGGAACTGTAAATGCGCTTCCAGTCCAATTCGGCAAAGCACTTCCACTCGGTGCAAACAACAACCGCATGCGCACCCTCGGCGGCCTTGTAGGCGTCCTCTTCAAATTCAACCTGGTCCAGCACGTCCTTCAGGTCGCGCTTGGCATCGGGAATGGCCTTGGGGTCGGTCACAACCGGCACCGCATGTTCGGCCAGCAGGTCACGAACCACCAGGTTGGCAGGGCTTTCACGGGTATCGCCGGTATTGGCCTTGAAGGCGAAACCGAACACGGCAATCTTCTTGCCGGCGATGGTGTTGAACATGGTTTCCAGCATGCGGTCCACCACGCGATGGGTCTGCCATTCGTTGATCTTCACCACGCTTTCCCAGTAGGCGGCCACCTCGGGGAGTCCATAGTAGCCACACAGGTACACCAGGTTCAAAATATCCTTCTTGAAACAGCTGCCGCCAAAGCCGATGGAGGCCTTGAGGAACTTGCTGCCGATGCGCTTGTCCTTGCCCATCACGTAGGCCACTTCGTCCACGTCGGCACCGGTGCGTTCACAGAGGGCGCTGATGGAGTTGATGGAGCTGATGCGCTGGGCCAGGAAGGCGTTCGCGGTAAGCTTCGTCAGTTCGGAACTCCACAGGTTCGTGGTCAGGATGCGGTCGCGGGGAACCCAGTGGGCATAAACTTCAACCAGCTTCTGGCAGGCGGCCAGGCCGGATTCCGTCTGATGGCTACCGATAAGCACACGGTCCGGATCAAACAGATCGTTGATGGCGGTACCTTCGGCCAAGAATTCCGGATTGGAGAGCACCTCGAAATGGAGGCCCTTGTCGTTGGAATTCAGAATGCGTTCCATGGCGGCCGCGGTACGGACCGGCAGGGTAGACTTTTCCACGATAATCTTGCCCTCGTCGGCAATGTCCAAAATCTGGCGGGCGGTCTTTTCCCAATATTGCAAGTCGCTGGCCTTGCCGGCACCATGTCCAAAGGTTTTCGTGGGAGTATTCACAGAAACGAAGATGATATCAGCTTCCTTGATGGCCGCAGGAATATCCGTGCTAAAGAAGAGATTGCGACCGCGAGCGCGCTTCACAACGTCATCGAGACCAGGTTCAAAAATCGGAAGGCTTTCGCTATTCCAGGCATCGATGCGAGCCTGGTTGATATCCACAACGGTAACCTTTACATCGGGGCACTTATCAGCAATAACGGTCATGGTGGGGCCACCAACGTAGCCCGCGCCAATGCATACAATATTGGTATTGAAACTCATAGTAAACCAAATCTAGCTATTTTCAAGTGAATATATACTCCAAACATGAACCACGTCACACTTTCATTCTCATCATAACATCTATATCACAATTTTTTGTTCCCTGCTCGTTCTCAAATCTTATAAAAAGCATACAACAGCAAGTGCGTCATCTGAAAACAGCCGTCACGCCCGACATTTCGCCCGGAACGACGATGCGCACCGGTTCCTGCACCCCATCGCTCCAGCCCATCCAGACATAGCCCGGGTCAGGCATTGCCGAAACAACGACATTCAAGCCTTCAAAGAAATCCACCACCAACGGCGACCGATCCAGCGGCAAATCATGAACTAGGATCTTTCCGGGACCGTCCACAGACAACATAACACTCTTCGTATCGCCCAGCCCAAAGAACTCCTTCAGCTCGCCTTGAACAACTCCCGGGCGCAGCTGGGCGAAACTCTTCATGGAGTTCAATTCGCTCCTCATGTGCGAGGCGCTCGTCTTCCACCGCTTCTGATCACGAGCGATTTCCGGTTCTATGGCCGACATCAGCGTATTTATTCTGGAGAGCGTCCTCGACGGTTCAAAGTTCATGGACAGCAACACCGCCATGCGATTGACAAAGGCGATTCGGAATCCAGGATTTTCCATCATGCGACGCAGCAGCAACGTAGACTCGGGACCGTTGGGCCAGCTGGGGCCATCTTCTGCCGTGGCAAATTCAAAGATGTTGTTCTTGAACTCGCTGTAATTGTTGCCAAAGCCAAAGTCCGTATCGTAGATGAACCACTTCCATGGCGTTGCGGGATCCCGGCTGCGCCACTTCTTAAGATTATTGGAGGGCCAGTCCCGATTGTTCACGAAGGTTTCCAGGTGCATATAGTTCATGAAATTGCCCACGTCTACCTGAGCCGCAACAAAGTTGTAGTTCTCCTCGTCATCCAGGTGATGGGTTTCAAGCCAGTCCATCAACTTCTGGTATTCCACAGAGGATCCCGCCGTTGCGGAATTGTCCGCTTTCAGCAGGTCGATTTTGTCGGGGTCCAGTCCATAGTGGGTTTCAAAGTAATACTCCGTAGAACGTTCACGAATATTGTGAATGCCAAAGTACTTGCCATTGTAATAGACAATGGACGCCCGGCCCCTTTGATAATCGACGCCCAGCCCCTCGCTGATGGAGCTACTAAGCATATCCCGGATGTAATCGTTCCAGAAATTGGAACCGTTGTTGCGAAGTACAAAGACCTTGAACTTGTTTAGCTCCGGAAACTCCGGGAACAGCGGATAGTTCAGCCTGTTCTTCCCATACTTTTCCCTAAAGGTGATGGCCACCGACTTCTTGGGATTTGCGCGGCTGTAGTTTCCAAAAATCTTGAGACCCGCATTTTCGCCAAAAGCAGGCTTCTGCTCCCCCTTTTCCAGGAGTTCGACAAAGACGGGGATTTCCCTATCCTGCCAGTAGTTTGCGCCAAAATGGGGTTCCTTTTCCTCGGCGTTGGGACCCTCCACGTAGATACCCGTATCCGGGTCGAACAGCGAATTGGAATCCGCCATCACAAACACCGCAGGCAGTGCCGGCGCCGATTCAAAAACATAGGTGCGATTCAACGTCTCCCCGACAAGGGTTCCAGGCATAAAGCTGGCGCATCGCAAGGCCATCGTCGATGTGACGCTCAAGTCAACGACCACGGGGCTATTTTCCGTAGGTTCACCACCACCTATTTCGCAATGGACCTGGAATGCGGCAGGGAAGCTCACCTCAAAGGGTGCGGAGTAAAAACCTGACGGAGGCAACGAAAACTCGTCCAGCGCAGGGGACCGATAAGCAACGACGGCCTCCTGGGGAAAGCCATAGGGCGACGGCGCGGAGTAGCCCCAGTTCGAGCCTCCAAAAGACCAGGACTTTCCGATAGGCAATTCAGGGTAGGCAACGGAATCCATGATGGAAGCCTCCCCGTTCATCAGGTACAGACGCCCGGCCTTGTTCTTGATTTTAAAGTTGGCATGAGGTTCATGACCCCTGTTTCGCGCCAGGTACGAGAAAGCCTTTACCACGACCTCTTCGCGGGCGTTCGATTCCGGGCTAAGCCGCGTTCCGTAGATGTTGGCCAGGTCGAGCAGGGACGTACCTTGGGGCAGAACCGCCCGATACACCGTGGAGGAATCCCCCGTACCCGTAAAAAGCATCTCGAAGCCCTTCCAGTCGGGCAGGCCCGTCTGAACCAGGCGCAAAGACGCCTTACGCCCCTTGGTAATATAGGCCCGTAAAAGAATCTCGTTGGCATTCGACAAGTCTACCACCTCTGTCGAATCCCAGCCCTTCGCACCCACGAAGGACGAAATGGAGGACCATCCCAATTCCTTATTTTCGCCAAAACGCATGACGGCACCAAAGCGCCGTTCGCCATCCTCCTTAAAGCAAAGATTCTGCTTGCCTTCCAGGTTGTTCGCATAGCTTTCACCGGGGGGATCAGCCTGAGCGTCCGTCCAAATCCAACACGCGGAACTCACCAAGCTTATGGAATCCGAGGGCGCCACAAAATCAGGATAGTCCTTGCCCGACAGGAACACCAGCATAAACGACTCGGGGGGAATCACCACGTTACCCAGCAGCCACTTTTTAGGTTCCGCAAGGGAATTGGTAAGATACGTTCCGCTAAGGTTTACAGAATCCGCAGAGGTATTGAACAGTTCAACCCAGCCGGCGTCACCGCCCTCATGGTCCTCGTAAACCATGTTGACGGGATCCACCTCGGTAAACATCACAGGGCCTCCCACGAACGGGGCAGAAATCACCGTATCCATAGGAATCGAATCCGAGGGGGCCACCCCCAGCGAGTCCCCTACACTAGCTTCAGGCGGCTCCAGGGGGAGCAAGCTTTCGCTAGAGGAATTTTCTCCGGAACACGCAATCAAGCCAAGCGCAGACAAAAACGTCCAAAGCCACGTCACGCGACGCGGCAGAAACATATCGGACCTTGCTGATTCAGCTTGCCTCATACAAGGATGAATATACTCTTTTTTATTTCTTAGAGGGTCGGCGAACCACAAAAAGGCAAGCGCCTATCAACACCAGGATTACAGAAATGGCCTTGCCCAGGGGGAAAGCTTCCGAGAAAACCAAGGCCCCCGCAATGGTAGGCACAGCCGCACCAACAGCCGCGCTAAAGGGAATGATGAACAGCGCCCTGCCCCTGGAAAACGAAATCTGCGAATACATAAAGGCAATTCCGTAAGTCGCCACATAGCCCAAAGTTCTCAAGTCCAGAATCAGCCCGCCGATAGATTCCAGGGAAATGTTGTCCAGGTCAAAGTCCATGGCAAGGCTCTTGTAGAAGGCCGCGGAAATGCCAAAGCCAACGCCCATAATCAGGGAGTCCGCCATTTCACGATCCTTGCAGAACAGGTGAACCAAAAGAGTCACGCCGCACACCACCGCCGCATAAATCCACAGCATTCCAATATTTTGGACGCTAGTAGCCTCGCCCAGGGATTCCACGGAGTAAAGCAGCCCAGCCACCACAAAGCAGATGGCCACCACAATGCGCCGTGTCAGAACCTCCTTAAGGATCACAAATCCCATAAGCGCCGTAAGCACCGGGTTCAGCACCATCATGGGCTGCACCTGGCTTAAGTCATAGCGCGCCATGGCTATGTAGTAGCCGATGGTCGCAAGGCCGGAACAGCCGATGCCCAGCCACCAGTAGCCATTGCTAAGCACACCCATCAAAAACTGCCAAGGTTTGGATACGCCACCGGTACGCTTGCCCACCGTAGAAACACCGGATTTCTCCAGGATGTTTCCGCAGGCAAACAGGAACGCGGGACCGATGGTAAGCAACAAGAACAGCATGGTATAGTTATGAGTTATGAGTTATGAGTTGTGAGTTATGAGTTATGAGTTGTGAGTTATGAGTTGTGAGTTGTGAGTTATGAGTTATGAGTTGTGAGTTATGAGTTGTGAGTTGTGAGTTGTGAGTTATGAGTTGTGAATGAAGGATGAAGGATTCAAGTATTTCGCGGCAAAGCCGCCATACTTATCAATGATTAATTGTTCATTGTTAATTGTTACAGGGAATCATAGATTTCCTGGTAAATCCAGTAGTTGCCCATGACGCGCTTTACGTAGTCGCGGGTTTCCCAGTAGCTGATTTCCTCGGCGCGAATGTCCCAGTGGAGGCCCTGTCCAGCGGCCTGCCAACGCTTTGTGGGCTTGGGGCCTGCATTGTAGTTGCCCAGGACGTACATATAGTCATCCTTGTATTCGGCCTTGAGATCCACCAGGTAACGAACGCCCAGGCGAATGTTCATATAGGCGTTGTAAAGCTGCTTCGGGTCAAAGTTTTCGAGGCCCTCCAATTTCGCCAGCATCTTGCCGGTGGCAGGCATAATCTGCAGCAGGCCGCAGGCACCTACGGGGGAGGCGATTTCAAAGTTGAAGATGGATTCCTGACGCATCACGCTGTACACGAAGAAGGGATCGATGCGGTCGCCGGAATGGAACTTCACCTGGTCCTTGTAGGGAATCGGATACAGATAGTGGAGCACATCGATGGGCGGAGTCATCAGACGACGTCGATCGATGTTGTTCTGGAACTGCCGGGCCAGGCGGTAACCGGCAGCGGTCTCGCCCACCTCGTAGAAGAGCTTGCCGTATTCGTAGAGGAAGTCCAGGCGTTTGGCATTCTTCTTGCGGGCCTCGTCGTAAAGGTCAAAGGCCTGGTCGCTAAAGCCATAGAGGAACAGCGTCTTGATGCGGTTGTAGCGATCCTGATTATAAGTAGCATCGGGCTTTCCCATCTTCTGGGAATCGCGAATCCAGGCCAGGGTCTGCTCCGGTGACATGGGAACGCCATGGGCGTAGGGTACGTCGGCTTCCGGCATCAGGCCGTATTCCACCAGCTTCAATCGGCTACGGTGAGCGTAATAAGCCAAGGGGAAATCGCGGATACAATCCAGGTAGGCCTCGCGAGCCAAGGAATCCTTCCCCAGCTTCATATAGGCATCCCCCAGGAACATGCGGGCGCCGCTGGCACTCCATGTAAAAGGCTCCTTGGAGGCATCGATCATGGCGGTCACCGCCTCGTTCCACTTTTCCTGCTTAAAGTACACGAAACCGATACGGAACTTGGCCCACTGGCGCTTTACATTGTTCTTGAAACGCTTATGGGAAAGCTGCTTATAGCAAACGATGGCGCTGTCGTACTTCTGGTTCTGCTCGTACTCAAAGCCGCGCACCCAGAGGTTGTTGGCGTTCTCCTTGCTGTACCTGCTCACGTCCGTCAGCAAAGAATCCAAGGTCTTGATCAGCTTGGCGTTCTTCGCGGAGTTGTTGCGCAGCAGTCGCAGAGTGGACTGGATCCACACCGGGCGAACTTCCACGGAATCCAGCAGGAATCGGAACTGCCGAATGGATTCCTCCTCGCGCTTCAGGCCGCGAAGGGCAACTGCGCGTTTTTCCCACAGGTTGATGCGGGTATCCATATCCAAGGAGCTCCTGGGCAGCTTGCTCAGCACGGAATCCTCGGGCAGGGCCACGGCACTTTCAGGGTTCTTCGCCACCAGAGCCGCATCCAGAATCTGGATGGAATCCAAGAGGGTAAGGCAGCTGGCCGCCTCGTCCTTGGCGCAGGCCATCTTGGCGTATGCCACCTTCTCGGCCAAAGATTCGGGAGCCCCTTGCACCTTGCGAAGGCGGCGGATGGCAGCAAAGGCGGAGTCCTTGTAAGAGGTGGCGCTGGTCAACAGCTGCATGTAAATGCGCTTGGCATCCTTAAGCTGCTTGAACTGCTCCAGGTAGCGACCGTAGCGGAACTTCAGGGCCGCAGCGTCGTCGGACTTGGGATACTTTTCGATAAAGGCCTTCAGGGAATCCGCATGGGCCTTGTCGCTCAAGGTGGTATCGGCCATGGCGGCCTCGATGCGAAGGCGCGAAGCCTTGCGATCCCAGGAGGAATTCTTCTCCAGAGCCTTGTTCAGGCCCAGGGTCGTGCGCATCCTTGCAAAGTCCTTCTGCTGGAATTTTGCCTGGGCCATCCGCAAAATCACGGCACCATCCAGCACCGTATCGCGACCGCGAAGGGAATCGTAGGCTGCGTAGGCACTATCCCATTCCTCCCTATAATAGAACTGGGCCGCCTTGGCAAAGTCGCGGATATTCTTCGGCTGATTCGGATCCTCGCTTGCGGCCTTCACCCGTTCATAGCGCACCACCATGTCCTGGAAGCGGTTCGGCGCAATCTGCTCCAAATCCTCGTAGGGGTTCACCGGGGCCATGGGCATGGCAGCGACAATGCTATCCGTAGACTGGGTCGGCGCGGGCTGCACCTCAGCCGGCTGCGTCGCAACAGGTTGAACCGTGGCTGGCTGCACTGAAGCGCTATCAACAACCGGAGCAACAGGACTTTGAGCAAATGCACCTAGAGCGCAAATGCCTAAGAGGGTCATAAGGGATCGAATCATGACTTACAAATACTACTTCTTACTGTTTTCAACTTGTCCCACCACGCTGGAAATTCCCAGGTCCATAATGGGCTGGGCGTATTTCTTGTGCAGGTAGGCATTCACACTTTCGGCATCATCCATCTGAAGCACCGTCAAGGCCGTTTCGCGAACATCCTCGAAGTTGATGGAGCGGATGATCTTCTTCGTAGACATCACGCTCCAGGGAGTCATGGAAAGTTCGTCTACGCCAAGTCCCACCAGCAAGAGCACGCTCATGGGGTCGGCACTCATTTCGCCGCAAACCGCCACGGGAATTCCTTCGCGATGAGCAGCCACCACGGTCTGGTAGATCATGCTGAGCACCGCCGGGTGATGGGGCTGGAACATGCTGGTGATAAGTTCGTTGGTACGGTCCACCGCCAAGGTAAACTGAATCAAGTCGTTGGTACCGATGCTAAAGAAGTCCACTTCCTTCGCAAGTTTGTCTACAATCATCACCGCGGCGGGGACTTCGATCATCACACCCACCTTGACTTCCGCGCACTTATGCCCTGCGGCCTCCAATTCCAGGCGACACCTGCGAATATAGGCCTTGGCCCTGCGCAGTTCGGACATTCCCGAAATCATGGGCAGCAAAATGCGAAGGTTCCCCTTGGTATTGGCCAGGAGCAAGGCCTTCAGCTGGGCGCAGAACAACTCCTCCTTGTCCAGGCACACGCGAATGGAGCGCCAGCCCATAAAGGGATTGGATTCGTTGACGGCGTTGATTCCGCTAACCAGTTTGTCGCCGCCGGCATCCAAAGTACGGATCGTCACCGGGCTGGGAGCCATGTTTTCCAGGATGTAGCGGTAGGCGTCCTGCTGCTCGTCCTGGGTAGGAGCCTCCTTGCGCAGGAACAAAAATTCTGAACGGTACAAGCCGATGCCCGTAGCGCCAAAATCGGCAACCTTGTCGGACTCCGACGGGAGTTCAATGTTGGCATGGAGCGTAATGTACTTGCCATCGCGGGTCATGGGCTCCAGCTGGCGCATGGTAAACAGTTCGCGGCGCTGCTTTTCAAAGACTTCCTGACGTTCGTGGAAGTCGCGGATATCCTCTTCATTGGGATTGATGATTACCGTTCCGCGAGAGCCGTCCAGCAAGATTACTTCGCCCGCATGGGCCATGGCGGCAAAGTTGCGAAGGCCGGATACCAAAGGAATCTGCAAGGACCTGGCCAAGATGGCCACGTGGCTCGTACGACCACCGGTATCCATGGCAAGGCCGCTTACCTGACCCGGCTTGATGGACATCAAAAGGCTGGGCAAAAGTTCATGCCCGACAAGAATCACACCATCTTCGGCAGCCACATCCTCCAGCACAGGTCCGGAGTCTTCCATGGCAGCCATCAGGCGGTTGTACAAGTCCCTAAGGTCCGCGGCCTTGTCGCGCATTGCCGCAGAGTCTATGGATTCAAAGCGATCAATGTAGGCGCCAAGCACCACATGCACTGCCCAGCGAGCGTTCTTGTGGAGCCTGCGAATCTGCTCCAGCACCCCGTTCAGGAGTCCCGGATCCTGCAAAATCATCAGGTGGGTCGCAAAGATGAGGCTGTTCTTCATCCCCGTGCGACTTTCGGAAATCTCCTTGATCTGGGCAATTTCCTTGGAGGTCTTGCTTACGGCTCTCAAGAAGAGCTGTTCTTCATCGGCAATGCGGCTTTCGGGGAGCGTTTCCTCCACCACCGAAATCTCGCGGTTTATCACCGGAAAAACCCGGCCCATTGCAAAGCCGGGAGAAGCAGAGACGCCGGTCAGTACGGTACGGACCGGCTGTTCCTCACTATTAGCAGGGTTCTTCGTTGAAGTGGTCATTAAACAGACTTTCCAACTGGGAGGCTACGATTTCCTCGTCTTCGCCATCGATTTCGAACTTGACTTCGGAACCGGCGGGAATGGCGAGCATCATCACATTCAGAATGCTCTTGGCATTTGCCTTGGAGCCTTCAAAAACAATGGAGATGTCGCTCTTGGCTTGACCGGTAATGTCTACGATCATTCCGGCAGGGCGAGCGTGTATACCCAATTTGTTAGTGACCACCAATGTCTTAACTATCATTTTTTCCTCAGAAAAGATCTACGTTGACGTCCAGACCGTCGTGCAGGATTACGCGGAACAAGCTGTCTGCAGAATGCACAGTCTTAACCAGGTCATCATGGAGAGCTCTGTCGTTCAACAAAATACCGGCGGTATTGTCCTTGGATTCCAGCTTGGTCTGCACCTTGGCAATCAGGTCATCCAGGTGCTTGGTCACACCTTCCAGTTCGCCGATAAGGCCGTTGGCGTTACCCATGACCTTTTCCGTATTGGCAAACATGTTGTCGATGGGGGACTTCACGCCGTCAATCAGCTCGTTAACCTTCACAGTCACCTGATTCAGCCCATCCAGGCTCTTCTTCAGCTGAGGATCGGTGGTATTCAGCATTACCATCAGGCGATCTTCCAGCTTTTCTGCCTTAACAAGAAGAGTCTTGAAACGTTCCTGGAACTCAGGATTGGTAATGGTGCTGTTCAAGGCCTGCTTCACAGATTCCAAAAGGACCTTGGTACTGTCGCAAACTTCGCCGGCAAGGCCAAGGGCCTCGGCAATGCCCGCATCGAACTGGCCGCCGATGGTATCGCCCGGGGTAAAGTACTCCTCGGAGTCACCCAGGATCATGCCGATCTGGCGTTCACCCATGATACCGATGTTCTGTACGCGGATTTCGGAATCCTTGGGGATCTTCACATCGTTACGAAGGCGAATGGTCACCACAACACGGTGGCCGGACAACTCGATGGTCTCCACCTTGCCCAGCTTGACGCCGTTCACCTTCACGGGATCATCCAGCACCAGAGTGCTGACCTGGGTAAAGCGCAAGTGGTAGGTATTGAAAGTCTCTCGCGGATCCTTTTCATTCAAGAAGAACACGCCAAAGACAAGAATCACCAGGGCCAGTAATACAACCAAGCCAACAGAAAAATAGAGGGCAGAGTACTTTTTCATTTCAAATCTAATCTAGTATATTCTGAAAATTCCCATAAAAGTAAACCACGAAAAGAGGGACTTTTCGTGGTATTTTGAACTTTTACTCGTCAATCCTCGTAATGGGGCTGTTATTTTCGATGCCATTTACGTGGCGATCCAGCCAATCCGTAAGCAGCGCATCGCGATCCGCCTTGGGCAGCAGGAACTTTTCGCGACCTTCCTTCTGCATAAACACGTCCAAATAGGTCATAAGCACGCCGCCAGCCACAGACACGTTCATGGACTCGGTGATACCGTACTGGGGCAGCTTAAACTCGTAGTCGGCATGGGCCAAGGTATCCGGGTGATTTCCGTGGAATTCACTGCCCAGGTAGAATGCGGTGGGCTGGCTCAAGTCCAGGTCCAGCACGGAATTGGTGGTATTGGTGCTGGCCACGGCAATCTTGTAACCCTTGGCGCGAAGCTTTTCCATGCACAGCATACGCTTCTTGTACAGGTACAGGTTCATCCACTTGTAGGAACCCTTGAGAATGGACTTGTTCACGCTATAGGCGTTGTCCTCCTCGATGATATGAACATCCTGCAGGCCAAAAACCTCTGCGGTGCGAATCACGGCAGAAATATTATGAGGGTCGAACAGATCCTCCAAAACCATGCAGAAGTGCCTTGTGCGGCGATCCACCACGGAAGTCAGCAACTCGCGACGGCGTTCCGTCACGCGGGCCAATAGGGATTCAAGCTTTTCAGAGTTTTCGCTCATTTTGCATCCTTAACTTTTTGAAATTCTTCTACGCGCAACGGGGTGGCATCCAGGGCCTTCTTGCGCTGTTCTTCACGCATCTTCTTCAACTTGACAAAGTCACCCAGTTTCCAGGGAGCGCCACCAACCACGGCCTCGAAATCCAGGATGTACTGGATGTTTTCAGAAGACTTCAGATTGGCGCTTTTCAGCATCGGTTCCTTGTCGCCGGCAAAGTAGCGACCCGAGGACTTCTTGATGTCATCCACGATATGGGAGATTTTCTCGTTAACCACCTTACGGAAAACGTCCATCTGCATAATGGAATTCAGAACCGTATTGGCGGGGAACACGATAGCCGTTAACTTGTACTTAACGCCCTTTTTGCCCGGCAACGGATCCATGTCCAGGTAGGCGATAGCCGTACCATGCAAAGCCCATCTCAGGATCTTGGCATGACCGTAGCCAAAGAACAAATTGCGCATACCCAGCCGCTGGCCGGCACTATCCTGCAAGGCCCAGTAGAACTCGCCCGACAGGCTTCGGCCATTGCTGCCGTTAAAATAGCGCCGATCGGGGCTGGCGTACTCCAGAACATACTCAGACTCCAAATAGGCGTTGATCAGCTGGGCCGTAAAGGGCATGTTGTCGAACAGGTAGCTCATCACGTTTTCTTCAACGGGGAGCGTACCCTCGTAGGCGTAGACAACCCTGTACTGGCGACCCAGGCGGGCAAAGATTTCAAGGGCCATGGGAGACTTAAGGTCCGGGGCAAAACCGCGCTTTACGACCTCCCGATATTCTCCACAAAAGGCGTCGTCGTACTTGACCTTGGGCCAGGGTTTCTTGTCTTCTTCGAAACAACCGGGATAGTCCATATCCAGGCACTTCTTAAGACCAGAGCACAGCGATCGCATCTCATCGTTACTGCCCGCCTTCTTACGCAATTCGTCGTGAGCCTTAACCAAAGCGACGGAATCAGGGGACACCGCCGTAGTCGCAGACTCAGCGGCAAGGGCCACCTGCACAAGGCAGGCGGCAAGCATCGCCAAAATAAGATTTTGCAACTTCACTAGTTTCTAAACTCCAGGCTATCCAGCGGAATCACCGTAAACGGCTTCAAGGCATCGAATTTCGCTACGGGACCAACAATGGAAATGGTCATCTTGTTCCTGTCAAAATACTTGGCCACCATGGCCTTTACCTGTTCCGCGGTCACCGCGTTTATTTCCTTGACATAGTCCAGGTAATGATCGTCGGTCTTTCCCAAAAGTTCCCCCTTGGCAAAGATGATCGCCGTAGAGGACGGACTGTCAAACAAGCTGGGCAGACTTTCAATCAGGGCCTTCTTGGCCTGGGCCAGTTCCTCGTCCGTGGGGCCATCCTTGGCCAGTTTCTCCACTTCCTCAAAAATCAACTTCAACGCAAAGTCAACGGACTCCACCTTGGTCTGCAAGGCGATGGTGGTCATGGCGGTATCGCGGTAATCATTTCCCACCGAACTGTAGACGCTGTAGGCCAGGCCCTCGTCGCTACGAACACGGTTCATCAGGCGCGAGGTAAAGCTACCGCCACCCAGAATAAAGCTTGCCACCGCAGCCGGATAGTAATCGGCATGGGGGCGCTTTACGAACGGCTGGTTCATGGAGATGTTTGCCTGGGTTATATCCTTGTCCACCACGTAGGTGCCCGGCTTGTTCAAGAAGGCCAGCGGCGCAGGCACAGCGGCCGCCTTCGGGGGATCCACCTTCCAGCCGGCAAAGAAGTCCTTCAACATCACCAGGGCGGAATCCCTGTCCACGTCACCAGAAAGGGCGAATACGATACGCTTGGAAGAATAAACCCCTTGGGCAAGGCGCTTCACATCGGCTACGGAAACCTTCTTGTACTCATCGGCGTTTGCATCCCAAAGCCTTGCGTTGGGCGCATAGTTCACCTTGGACTTCAAGGCAGAAAGCACCTTGGCAGGAGTATCGTAACGGCGGTCATAGGCCGTTACAAAGTTCGCCTTCACCAGTTCCAGCTGCTCCTTGTCAAAGGCAGGAGCCGTAAGAACCTGCCTTGCCGTAGAAAGCAAATTCACAAAATCCTTGGAAAGGCAGTCGATGTCGAACATGGAGCTGAAAGTCCCCGCAGAGGTGCTGATTCCAGCGCTGATAAATTCCAGGGAATCATCCAAGGCGTGGGGACTTATGCCGCCACCGCCACCGCGGCGGAGCATGTTTCCAACCATGGAGCGCGCAGCCTCGTCCTTCAAGGCCGAGGGAACGTTGGATTCCTCGAAGTAAACGGTAAAGTTCACCAGGGGCAAGCTACGATTGCTTACGATGTAGCCCGTAACGCCGGGAGCCACTTCTACGCGAAAATCCTTGGGATAGGGCGCCACGTACTGAAATTCAGGAAACTTGATATCCTTATAGCTGGCAGGCAGGGCTGTCGCCGAGTCCACTTCGGCAGATACGGAGGACTCCACCGCCACGCTACTGGAGCTGGGAGTTTCATTTTCGACAGGCACGGCTTCCGCAGCCGCGGTCCTAGGGGCCGGTGCCGAGGAACAAGAAGAAAACGCAACGGCAGCCGCGGCGGCAAGTGCCGAAGTCATCCAGAACTTCAATCGGGTGAAATCATTTCGCATTTGTCACCAAGATAGCAAATCCCCGTACACAACATTGGCCACGTTTTCTAATTTCGGGGCTGTTCTATGACAGGAAAAATCCGATTTGCCCCCAGCCCCACCGGTTATCTGCACGAAGGCCACCTGCTTTCGGCCCTCTACGTGTGGGCTGCCGCAAAAAAATGGAATCTGCACATTCACTTGCGCATCGAGGACCACGACAGAGTCCGCACGCGGCAAGCCTACATCGACGGCATCCGCGAGGACCTGGAGTGGCTAGGCTTCGAGCACCACAGCGAAAGCATTCAAAGCGACCGGCAAGAAATTTACCAAGGCGTTCTCCAAAAGCTCGCGGAGCAAGGCTACGTCTACCCCTGCACCTGCAGCCGCAAGCAGCTAGAAGCCGAGAATCCCCGCAGCGAAACCGGCGAGGTCATATACCAGGGTAAGTGCAGATTAGACGAGAGACGAAAGACGAGAGACGAAAGAAACGAATCGATATGGGTTGAAAAAATGGCCCAGCCTCATAACCTGCGTTTCGCAGTTGCAGACAAAGTAATCAACTGGACAGACGCAAGGCTAGGCCCCTTCGCCGAGAATCCCGCCAGGCAATGCGGCGACTTCCCCATTCAGGACCGCGACGGCTGCTGGACCTACCAGTTTGCCGTCTGCGTAGACGACGTTCTCCAGGACATCACCCACATCATTCGCGGCGAGGACATCCGCAATTCCACCGCCAGGCAAATCGCCCTTTGCCAAACCATCTGCGAAACCACCGGACGCCCCTACCAACAGCCCTTCTACCTGCACCACGCCCTAATCGTGGACTCCAGCGGAAAGAAGCTTTCCAAGAGGGAACTGGCCCATAGCATCCGTCAGGACAAGGAGGCGGGAATCTCGCCCCAGCAGCTCCTCGGAAGAGTTCTTTACAAGGCCGGCTTACAAAAAAATGATATTTCCATCACGCTCCACGAAGCCATAGAGAAAATAGCCACAACTCTATAGTTTGCCTCCGTCGTTCACGGGTAAAAAAAATTATATTCGTGGCATGTCAGTGTCCCCTTCGTCTATAGTCTCTAAAATCCGCCAGGAAGCAGCCCTTTTTGATTCAAAAGATCGCTTGCTGAACATCGCTTCCAAATCGGATTTTCAGTTGCCTCTCGTCATGGAGCCTAGCGACAAGTTTTGGACGAAATGGAACGCCTCCAAGGGAGCGCTCCCCCTCGACACATTCCTCCCCATTTCAGCCAGCTTCACTCTACAGCAAAAACTGAATCTTGTAGATTCCATGGTTTCGGTACTCCGCGAAAAAAGCGAAGACTTCGGCTGTTCCGATCTTTACCTGGTCGCAGGATTTTTAAAGTGGGACGGAAACGCCCTGGCTCCCAGCCTGCTCGTGCCCGTCGAAGCGGATATTTCAAAGAAAACGCTCAGCCTTTCTGCTCGCACGCCCATAGAAAATGTCATCCTCCGGGAACGCCTAAAGGACAAGGTCGCTCTGCCCAAGGCAGAAGACGCCCTTGTTAACGGACAATTTGACATATCGCTCTACTTCACCCTTTTCGAAAAGGCTATCGCCAACGAGAAAAACTGGAAATTTACAAGAAACGGTCTCTGCCTCAGCTTCTTCAACACAAGCGACATTCTGTTGAAGAAACGAATGTCCCTGGGCTGGAACGAAAGAAAAATCGATTCCAACCCCACGCTTTCCAGCTTATTAAGCGAAGATGGCTTTGAAGTTCTGGAATCCCAGTTCGAGGATTCCGCCTACGACCACGTATTTTCACCAGCAGATCACCACTTTCTCTACCAAACGGACTCCCACACAACCAAGGTCACCATAGACGCCCAAAACGACAGGGCCTGCGCCTACGCCATCCAGGCGTTGCCCGGCACTGCAAAAATGAAGGTTGTGACAAATCTTTTGGCGGATGCCATCGCCCAGAAGAAAAAGGTCCTGGTGGTTAGCCGCAGAGCGGTATCCGCTTCCAGCTTCAAGAACACATGGAAGCCTCCCTTTAGAACGTTCCCTGCAGTAGACCGCGATGCCCTTGAACAGGAAATTCGTAAAAGCAGGCAAGAAATCCTTAAGTATTACGATACCGTAAACAAGCCCATCGCTCCCACTGGAGTTTTGCTTTCGGACCTGTTACGGGAATTCCAGACAGCCAAGCCCTCTAAGCACAAGTTTCCCGAATCGGTCTACCAGGGGGTCTCCAGCCTCGGTTACCCTGACTACCTGTCGGTCAAGCAGGAACTCCAGGACGTTGTAGACCTCTACTTCAGCAAAAACGGTTTCGAGGCTCTCAAGACATTCCAGGGCGTTACGGTATCTAGCCTGTCCCCGGACGCAAAGAGCGCGCTTGCCGAAGATTTGAGGCAAGCCAGTGATGGCATGATCGAGCTGGATTCCGTAACGACAACCCTGGACGCAGCGGGCCTTCTTCCTACAGGAGCGTCCCTTTCTGGCATCGCAGAAATCCTGCAACTCATCAAGGACAAGATTTCTCCGGATTCGCCCACATTTGAACAGTGGCAACTCAGGGAAAGTCACTGGGAATCCTATAAGGACACGCTGCTTACACTGGCCAAGGATTGCGAAAAGTGGCTCAACTTCCGTAAACAGCCCTCTGAAGTCTACGTGGACAATGCAGAAGACGCCAACATACTCTCCGCAAGAGAAGACTTCGCGGAAAGTCAAAAAATCACCTTGAAGGGACTCTCCGACCGCTACCGCAACTCTCGCAAACGGTTAATGACGGTCATCAGGAATCCAAAGTCCATCACCTCGGATCAGCAGCTGCTGGAACAAATCAACGCACTCCTGGACTTGCAAGACAGCAAAAAGGCGTACAAGGAAAGTTCCGTCCTCTGCAACCATCTCCTCGGAAAGGATTGGCTGTACGAACGTTCCGACTGGGAAACGTTGGACCAAAAGATCCAGTTCGTTTACAACTTCCGTGAAAAGTACAAGAAGAATCCCAAGTTCGACCTTTTGCTTCAAATTTTGGAACAGTGGCATGTCCTTAAGGACTTGCTCCCGGACTTTGAAAAAATTTTCAGCTCGGTCAGCAGAATTCAAGGCATCCTGCAAAGGATTTCCAAGAACCTGGAATTGGACGAGCCCCTGGACAGTCAGGACATCGACAAGTGGTTGAACAAGGTTGTCTCCTGGATCGAGAACTGGGACAACCTGGATATTCACTTGCAACTCACCAGCTTATTCAAAAAGCTCGACGGTTATAATTGTCCTGGCCTAGCGGCATTTGTTCAAAACCCTTCTGCCGTACATAAGGACATTGCACAAGCCGTAGGGCATTACTGGACAGGCAAGCAGCTCCAGTCCGCCACCAAGGCCTGCCCGGACATATTCTCTACCAGCCCCAAGGCAAGATTCCTCAAGAACAGGGCTTATCGCGAGCTACTGGAAAAGTACTGCAATTCCAACTTCAGGGATCTGCACGATTCCGTTGCAAGCGATCCAGACCTGCTGACCTCGCTCAACCTGAACGAATCCTTTAGCCTTGGCGACGAAGCCCACTTTGACCTGGCGATCATCCTGGATGCCGATTGCATCTCCGTCGCAGAAGCCATTCCAAGCATCCTCTGTTCAGACAAGGTTATTCTTATTGGCGATCCGCACAACCCGAACTTGGAACGGTTGCCGCGAGATGCCTACCAGGAAACAGAACTGCACCATACTACGGCTTTCCAGGAAAGTATTCTTGCCACAGCCCTACGACAAGGCATTCCCACAAGGGAGCTCTGGTTCTCCACCCTGTATTCAGACGCCAACATCGTCGGATTCGCCAATGCCCGCGTTTACAACAACGGCATCAGGCAGTTGCCCGCGCCCAGCAAGCTTGAGTTCAAGGGACTACATATCAAAACGGTCCAGGACAAAATTCTTGCCGTCGCCCAGGCCGCCATCCGCCATGCAGAAAAGCATCCCAGTCAAACGCTTGGCATAATCGCCTTCCACCAGTCCACCTGCCAGGAAATCGAAGCCACCATCAGGGCCATGCAGATGGCAGGGACACCAGAGGCTAGATTCTTTGACCAGCCAAACCAGGACATTCGTTACTACGTAAAGACTCCCGAACGTGCGGTAGATCGCTTTAGAGATGTTATCCTTGTATGTGCCGAAGCGGACTGTGCAAGCCACGCAAGCGACAGAAAAATATCCCTCTGCACCACCCTGGCAAAAGCCGAGACACGGGTGTTCATTTCGGAATCGGATTTTGCCAAGCAGAATAGCACCAAGTCGTCACTGTTCTGGGAATGGATTTCCTATCTGCAAGCCAAGGACTTTTCCGGCAACTTCGACGGGCACTCCGCAGATTCCCCAATCAAGCAGCAAATCATCGACGTCCTAACTCAAGAAAGTTTCACTGTAGAGGAAACATTCAATCGAGGTGGAATTCCTATTGGTCCCGCCATTGTCGACGCCAACAACGACAAGCGATTCCTCGCCATTATCGAGGATGACTGTTCCTGCGGGCGTTTCCGAGACTCCGTAGAAGATAGAGTCTGTATCCGTCCGCAGCTTCTTAAGCAGCTGGGATGGAAGGTACTTCATGTATGGCTCCCCTTCTGGTTCATGACGAACTCCGATGAAATCGGCCACCTGGTAGCCACCCTCGCCATTGAGCAAAGCGTAGCTCCGCCGCCACAGGCAGAAACCGTCGAGGACGACGATGGTGAAGATAGTGAAGCCACAGACTCCCAGGTCGCCACAGGCCCCGCCGTGGTCCCCTACGTGACGCAACATCCCAAGATCGAGGGAACCGCTCACGACAAGCCCATCGCGGAGCTGCCCGCAGCTGCGCTCATCACCCAGCTGAAGTTCTACGTGGACCGTGAAGCACCCATACACGAAGAAATCCTAAAGCTACGCGTTCTGGAGCTTCACCATGTGGACCGCGCCGGTCCCGTACTCCAGCGCGCATTGACCGAGGCCATCAACCAGGGCCTGCAAAAGAAACGCTTCGTAAAAACCGGACCGTTCTTCTACTCGTTGACCCAATCGGAGGTTGTACCCAGAAACCGCTCCGCCCGCCCCGATTTTGAACGTAAGCTCACCTTCGTCCCCCCCGAGGAACGAGCCTTGATGCCCCAATCCATGAGCGAGTACGATATCAAGCAGGCTCTCGGACTTCTCGAATAGAGAATTCCATAAATCCACGAACAGAAAAAGCCCCGCTCACGGAGCAAGGCTTTTTTTGAACTTTAGCGACTACTTTACCTTAATGACAAGGGCGTTGATGTTGTATGCGGACAACTCGCGGGCCTTGTCTTCGGCGGCCTTCTTCGTGGTCCATCCACCGCCGCGGAGCTTGTAGAACGGAGTGTCAAAGACAACCTGGATCGTATACCCGGTGCTTGCCGCAATCTGCGCACGACGACGTTGTGCCGCATCAAAGTCGGCCACGGCCTCGAACTGAAGCACGTAGTAGCCATCGGACTTGCTAGACTTGGCAGCAGCCTTACCCGGTACCGCAGCCTGGTTCGAGGAGGTGTCCCTCAAGGAAGCATTCAGTGCAGGCTTGTATTCCTTGCCCCTAAAAAGGGAATCCAGGTCCGTAGGCTGGTCTGCGGCCCATCCAAGGGAGCAGGCAACAACAGATAAAAATCCGATAAACTTTTTCATGGACCACAATATAGTAAAACAAAAAAGGTGACGGACAATCCGCCACCTTTTATGAATAAAACTTTAAAGCTTATTTGTTATAGTCTGCATAGGGAGTCGAAGATCTCTTCACACCCCAGACAGAGGTCTTTTCCTGCTTAGCCTTCTTACCGAATTCACTGCCAAGGCGAACATAAGATTCCAGCTTGGTGATGTAGGCGCCGGTGGCAACCACACGACCCTCATCGGAACGCATGTTCCAGGCGATGTACAGGTTGCGGCCAGTAGTCAAGCAGTTGTTGCCAGCACCGAATACGGTTTCATCGGTACAATAGATCTTTGCGCTCTGACTTGCTACGTAACCACCCAGGTTGGTGAAGTATTCCACATTGTAGAAGAAGTAGACTTCGTCCAGCTTGTCCTTATGTTCGGAGAAGTAGTCGGCGTAAGCTTCGTCAGAGAAGATCAAGGCGTTCATATCAGCCATCACGAAGTGACCAGGCGCACCGTTTACGGAATCCTTGACATCTTCGTAGCTCTTGGTGGTCGGGAAGGCATATACGGTAGCAACCGGCACGTTTTCACCGACAGGAGCATTGCCTGTATGAGCGAACTTGTTCTGCTTTACAGTAATTTCTGCTTCACCGGTCAGGGCGATCCACGGAGACGGCAAGCGAGTCGTTTCATCGTAGGAGGTCGGAGCATTCCAGTTGTAAGCAGCATCGGCGGTAGCGCGGAGGGTATCAATGGTGTTGGTATCCGGCCAGATAACAGCATCATCCTTCCAGTAGAGGTCGGTCATGGTTCCGCGGAAGCGGACATAGTCACCTACGTGGGGAGAAAGGATGGATTCACCATCGGAACCGCGGCGATACACCGCAGTAATCTTGGCAGTACCGTCAGACACGTTGTTTGCCACAACCGTTGCGGTAGCATAGCGCTGACCTTCGGCAAGGGACGTTGCAGAATTCAGGTAGAAGGCGAAGGAACTCATAGCGTCCTGCTGAACACGAACCGGTTCAGAAACTTCAAG
This sequence comes from Fibrobacter sp., assembly GCA_045597545.1. Classification (GTDB taxonomy): domain Bacteria; phylum Fibrobacterota; class Fibrobacteria; order Fibrobacterales; family Fibrobacteraceae; genus Fibrobacter. The sequence continues at coordinate 9,466 of JAZLKH010000128.1, read as the reverse complement.
AGTCATAGCGTCCATGGATTCGCCTGCAGACATCACGCGAGCAGAGAGGATCACCGGAGCGATACGGTCGGTGATGTTGCCCGGGAAGCCTTGCTTAACTTCCTTGGCCTTATCCTTAAACACAGCGTAAGAAGTAACGCGGCCAGTACCGCCGGTCTTCGGAGCCTTGGAGAGAGTCAAGCCACCCAGTTCAATGCGAGCGTCGCAGTAAGAGGTGTCATCCACGTTCAGGCAGCTGAAGGGGCCTTCGGCAACAGCATTGCACTTCACCACTTCGTCACCAGTGTTTGCCCAGCCAAGTTCAATGGGCTCGTATTCTTCGGCGGAAGAGGAGTCCCAAGCGATACAAATAACGGTCGGCAGGGAATCCTTGTGAATACGGCGATGGTAGTAGATTGCCACGGAGTCACCGATACCGTCCAGATATTCCTGAGACATGCTGAAGTAATCGCCGGGAATATTCATTTCGGCAGTCGGGACTGCGCCACGAACGTCAAACACGTCGGTGAGAATCGGAGTCGGAACCGGCGGTTCACGGAAGTAAACCGGGCTGTATTCAGCGCTGATCAACGGGTTGCCACCGATAACCACAATCTTTGCCGGCGGGAATGCGGTAACATCCGGATCATAGCGATATTCCTTGAGGGAACGAATCACGATCGTAGCCTTGCCGCCAACAACCTTCCAATCGCTGGTTGCAGCCATAATCTTCGGAGAAGTCGCGGAGCTGAGAGAAATGTCAAATTCACAGTCCGGGCATTCAGCGAAGGTGCCATCTGCATTGGGCTTCAAGGCAATCAGGTAGAATTCGTATGCGGCATTCATCCAGTATTCGGAGTCGTCGTAACCGCCACCGGGCAGTTCCTTCTGTCCAGTAACCGGGTTACCTTCGGCATCAACGAAGCTGAGAACCGGCAAGTAGAAGCGGATGGTAGCGGCATTGGTACGGCCAGTCACCTTGACCTGGAAGGTCTGGTTATTGGAAGTCATCATGTCCATGGCGATGTAGGCATAGACGGTGTCCACGCCGGTAACACCAATGGTACGGGATTCGCCAGAAGCCATCTTCACGTAGGAACCCACGTCATTCTTGTAGTACATGGTGAGACCTGCCGGAACATCCAAGGTGTAGGCGACTCCCACGGCGTCATCCTTCATCATATACAGAGGGACCTTGGCGCCCGCTTCGGCATCAGCCATAGCAGACACATAGATGGGGAGCATTTCGCCACCCATGGCGGCATCAACAAACTTGTAGAGACCGTTCTTAACTTCAACGCCGTTGGAGTCAAGAGCCTGAGCGGTACCGTACATCACGTCCACTTCACCAGTCATACGGAAGGTTGCCACCTTCTTGGACTTGCCGTCAATGTAGGCAAACAGGGTCCAACGACCCGGGCCAAGCTGGAGGTTATCCTGGTTAACGAGCGGAGCTGCCGGATTGGTAAGATCGATACCACCCTTGTTCACCTTACCATTTTCCATGAGCATGCCCGTTTCAGCGGAGAACTGGTTACCCTGAACCAGGTAGTACTGAATCTGAACACCGCACTTGGTGGCAATTTCGGAACCGCAGCATTCGATAGCTTCGTCAGAACCAGTCATTGCAGCGGCACAGGAACCGTCACCGGACTTAGAGTAGCACATTTCGTAGGTCTTTTCAGCCGGGTTAGCCGGATTCTTCACAGGCTTTGCAGAAATATCGGTCTTCTGACGGATGAACATATTGGTCTTGATACGCACGTTACTCATAGTGGTACGGCGGTCGCAGAAGAAGATGTCAAGGTCGTATTCGTTGCCGGTCTCGAGCTTGCCGCTCAGACCCTCGAACTTGTCGAGATCGACATAGCCAGGAGCAGCGAGGTGGGTACCGCCAAGGTCCACGGCCAGCTTGTTGTCGATGAACACCCAGATGTCATCGTCACCACGGAAGTTGAAGCGCAGGCCCGGCTTCTGGGTGAACTTAGCGTGAGATTCAAAGCAATAGTGCTGGTTACGCTGACCTTCCCAACGAGCTTCGGCACCTGCGACACCTGCTTTTACCGGGGTATCGGTACCGGACTTGTAGAAAGTCCAACCCTTGGGAGCCTTGTCCGGGCAAGACCAGCCAAGAACGCAATCATTGTTGGCTGGAAGCTTGTAGAATGTTTTGACAGCGGCATCGGTACCATCGCCATCGGCAAAGAGACCTTCGCAATCGGTACCGCCCTTCCAGCTGGAGCTGTTACAGAACACGTCAATCAGGGGAATGCCTTCGGTGGCGTGATTTTCACGAAGGGCCGGACCGTAGAACACAGCACCTTGGGCACCGCGCTTGGTACGGGCTGCGGGCACCGGCACCTGGTTGGGATCCGCAGCGAGAATTGCGGCGTTGTCTGTCGTTTCTACAGGGTAGAATCCGCCCGGAACCTTTACGCCATCACTGATAAAGAAGTCAGAGTCAAATTCCCACTTGCCGTCTTCGGAACGGGAGAAGGGCATATTGTAGCAGCTCTTTTCATTGACTCCCTGAGTGTAATTGAACAGCTGGTTGAAAAGGCCCTCATTAATGAAGCAGTTGGCGCCGAAAGTACTCAGCGTGGGCTTACGCATCTTCTGGGGAACATTGGGATCAAGATACTGATTCACAATGCCCGTAGTCACACCGATGCAGCGATTTACAGCGGAAACGGCAGTGGTCGCAGGAATACCCTGTGCACCCATCTGGCAGCCTTCGCCACCCTGAGAGTAGCAGGAGAATGCCGGGTGGAGTTGAGCGTCTGTATCATAAATGATGGCAGCCATGGTGTAGGAGCAAACACCTTCTACACCTTCGGGGAAGGTGGGGTAGAAACCATCGTCACCCGGAGCAAGGAGCTGTTCTTCGTCAGGTACAAAGTAAAGTGTATCGATACCATAGGTATCAAAATAGATGCTCAGGGGAATCGGTGTTGCAGAAGCCGCAGTTTCCCAGTTACCGTTCAAACCAATCATGTCTTCACGATCGGCGTCATCATCGCGGAAGAGAACAACGTTGTCAGAAATTTCTTCGTTGAACCACACATAGTAGTACCAGCCACACTTGGAAGCATCAGCGATAAGGGGCTTGCCGGTAAGACCACCATCCATACTGACGTAGGGAACGGAGGACATCCAGTCTTCCATGTCGGGAGGAATCATCACAAAGAGGTACTTTGCGTTAGGAGGAGTTGTGCTATAGGCGGTCTTGCCTGGAGCGGTGGGATCTTCGTAAATGTAAAGGGAACCTGTTGCAAGGTCTTCGCAGGTAAAGGCGTCGGCATTCTGGCTTTCGTTATTGGCAACATCGTAGCCTTTCTTGTCAATCCACTGGGCCGGGTAGGAGGTTCCAGTGCTATTTACACGGAAACTCTGGCCCTGACCGGCTGCGGCAGCCTTGGCTTCGTACCAACCGGACGGACCAACGGTAAGCTTGGGGAACATACCACCAGCTTCCAACGTCACCATAGTCCAGGATTCGGGAGCCTTAATGTAGATAGTACCTTCACACTGAAGAGCAAAGGCGCCCTGCAACCCAGCAATAAGCATACAGGCTGCCATGATCCACTTAAACAAGGTGTTCTTTGTGTTTTTCATAGTCTGTTTTTCCATCAATAAAAACCTTCCAACAACGGCATATCAAAAAGACCGGCCTTTCTGAAACGCCACACCGCGATGAAATTTATTCTTTTCTTTTCAAAAATGCCAATTTTTTTTGCAAAGTTTAGTTTAATTTTCGGTTATTTCTGTAAACAGATTGTGGATAATTGACAAAAATGTGCAAAAATCACACTTTTTTACACATTCATGCCCTTATGTGCAGTTTAAAATCCACGCAGAAACATGATATATAGCACACTTTTAGGCGTAAAAAAACTAGATTTTCCCTGTAAAATTGGAGACTTTCATGCAGGACCTAGATCAAACCATTGCCACTGGTAGCAATACCATCAAGTTTCCCACCGTGGAAATGCGCCCGCACCTGATTGTCCTGTATCCCCAGAACCAGTTCAGGCAGATTCCCCTGGAAAAGGGAGTCACCATCCTGGGCCGCGGCCAGGATGCCCAAATTCGCCTGGACGACGACCTGGTAAGCCGCAAGCACTGCTGCCTTTTCTTTGACGGTCGAACCGTTATCGTAGAGGACCTGGGCAGCACCAACGGCACCTTCGTAGACGGCTCCCCCATCCAGAAAATGCAGCTGGACTCCGACAATCGCCTGCAAATCGGCAAGATGGTGCTGAAGGTGGACTTCAAGGACCCCTCCGAAGAGGCCTTCGACCGGGAGCTGTACGAGGCCGCCACTATGGACCCCCTGACCAGAATCAGCAACCGCCGCACTTTCATGGACAGGAGCCTCGGGGAGCTCGCCCTCGCCCGCCGCAACAACTATTATGTGCATGCGATAATGGTCGATGCCGACCACTTCAAGCGCGTCAACGACACCTGGGGCCACCAGTGCGGCGACATGGTTCTCAAGGAAATCGCCCGCATCCTCAAGGAGGAGAAGCGTGAATCGGACCTTCTGGCCCGATACGGCGGCGAGGAATTCGTACTGCTTTTGGCGGGAATCGGCCCCGAAGACGCCCAAAAGAGTGCAGAGCGCCTCCGCATGGCCGTGGAACGCCACCGCTTCTCCTGGAAGGATACCATTATCCCGGTAACGATTTCCCTTGGACTTTGCAGCAAGCAGGGCGAACAAATCGGAAAGATCGACCAGATGATCGCCGACTGCGACCGTCTGCTGTATATTGCCAAGGAAAACGGACGCAACCAGATTGCGGTTGACTAAATGGAATCTCTGAAAAATACGAAGCTGAACGCCTTTGGCAGCGCCAGCATTCCCAAGCTGGTTTTGCAGTTCTCCGTACCCGCCATCATCAGCATGGTGGTAAACGCCCTATATAATATAGTGGACCGTTACTTTGTAGGCCAAGGTGTTGGCAGCCTGGGCATCGCGGGCATCACCCTGTGCTTCCCCATCTGCCTTTTCATCATGGCCATGTCCATGATCGTAGGCGTAGGCGGCAATACGCTTTTCGCCATCCGCCTGGGCGAAAAGAAGTACCAGCAGGCAGCCATCATATTGAACAACTCCTTTGTGCTGCTGATTATCATGGCGGTTTTCTCGCTGACCTGCGGCGAGATCTTTATGGAACCGCTGCTTCGCATTTTCGGCGCCAGCGACCAGACACTGCCCGTGGCCAGCAGCTACATGCGCATCTTGTTACTGGGTTCCGTTTTCCAGACTGTGGCCCCGGGCATGAACCACTTTATCCGCTCCATGGGTCACCCCAAGACCGCCATGTTCCGCGAAATCATCGGCGCAGTAAGCAACGTGATTCTGGACTACGTCTTTATCATGAGGTTGCACTGGGGCATCGAGGGGGCCGCCTGGGCTACAGTTTGCTCCCAGCTCATCAGCAGTTCGCTGATTACCCAATTCTTCTTGAAGAAGTCTACGCCAATTAAGATCAGCCGCCGCTACATGAAACTGCGTCTGGCCTACGTGCGCAAGATTTACATCCTAGGCCTGCCGCCCTCCATTATGCAAATCAGCAACAGCTTGATGAACGCCATTCTCGCATGGAGCCTCACCACCTACGGTAACAAGAGCCTTGAATCGGCAAACGGAATGTCGGGGGGCGACATCGCCATTTCTGCCTTCGGTATTTTGAACAGCGTGGTATCCATTATCATATTGCCACTGCTGGGATTCGTGAACGGTACCCAGCCGATTCTGGGCTACAACTTTGGCGCAAAACTATTTGACCGCGTTCGCGGAACCTTGAAGTTCACGTTTATCTATTCCCTGAGCTTTATGCTGCTGGCCTGGCTGGTGGTGCAGTGGCAGGCAGAATCCTTTGTGGCGCCTTTTGCACCCGGCGACCTAAACATGCAGGAAGTTGCCGCCAAGGCTCTGCGAATCTTCACCTGCACCATCTTCATGGTGCCCCTTGGAATGGTGTCGGGATGCTTTTTCCAGGGTACAGGAAAGGCGGGGCGTTCCATGTTCCTGAACGCTTGCCGACAGCTGATTCTGTTCATCCCCTTCCTCTTGATTCTGCCGCCCTTCATGGGCCTCAAGGGCGTATTCTACGCCCAACCCGTTGCAGACGTTGGCACGGCCTTCATCGGCATATTCATGCTGCGGCATGAATTGAAGAAGATGAAGTAAAACAAAAAAGGCGATGTTGAAAACATCGCCACATCTGAAGCATTCCTTACGCTTAGTAAAGCTTCTTCATATCGGTGAGTTCACCGGACTTTTCGTGGAAGAGAACCAGGGTGCCGCCTTCCATCTTCTTGAAGATCTTGGTCATCTTGGCGATGGTTTCGCCTTCGTCAAAGCCGATCTCATTGGCGGCGGTTTCGCCGATGACTAGGCCGATTTGCACCATCTGCGGAGAAATGCGGCGCAGGTAGTTCAGCAGTTCCTCGTCGTTGTTGATGATATCGGTTGCGGTAATGCGTTCCACATCGGCGGGGTCGCGGGTGCTGACCAGCAGCGGGTAGATGTTGTCGGGAACAACCTGCTTGGTGTTCAGGAACAAGGTATTGCCCACAGACCAGCTGATGGAATCGTTAAGAACCTGGCGAACGTCAACGACCACATCGCACATGGCGGACTGTTCCTGGATTTCCAGCTTGGACGGGCCGCAGGCTACGAGGGCCAGGGAAACAACACCGAGAATGGCTGCAAAGAACTTTTTCATGTTACTCCTCTTTGTTTTTTCTCTTTGAATATACTTTTATTTTTCCAAAATGTGCAAGGCGCGGTCCACAAGTTCCGGCGTCAGACCGAAAATGCGGCTCAAAGTTTCTACGCGGGCCGGAGCTTCGATCTTTTCCATACGAGATCCATTGGCGTCGCGAGTCACCAGGTTGCCCTTCTGATAGTAATACTGAACGCCCCTTTCGCGGTCCAGTCGATTGAGTACCGGATAAGTCATCATTTCGCGATAGAAGCTCTCGTTCCAATGTTGCTTGAACTCCTCTACGGTAACGCCCTCGACGGGATATTCAAAGCGAAGTTTCATGGGAGCGCCGGCACCGCCAGTCCACAGGGCCATAGATTCCTTGCTAGGGCGGTCCAGGCGAACGCAGTTGGGGACCAGGGGAAAGAAAGCGGAACCTGTCCCAAGAGGCGGAGGGAGCGGCATTGGCAGCGGGTCAAAAATCAGGTAGCCCGGATCGAAGAGGTACTCCTGCGCGGGAGTCAATGGAGAAAAGGATTCGTCGGGGAGGATAAGGGCGCAGTGGATGTTGCGTTCCTTGCGCTTGTGGCCCATGACTAGGCGAGGATGAAGGCCCATATCGGTAAAGGCCTGGTACAAGTGCCAAGTCATGCTGAAGCAGGTTCCACCACCCATCCAGGCATCCACATCGTTTTGAAAACTGTCGTCCAGCTTTTGAGCGGCAGTGGAACTCCCCGTCTGCTCCAGGCGGATAATCTTGGTCAAGTTCTCGTAGGTCACCTTGGACAACTTGTCACAAAGTTCGTTGATCTTTTTCCACTGTTCTTCGAGCATAAGGTAAATCTACAAAAGAAGCATGATGCCATCGACACCGAGGACGGTAACGCAAGCCACGACGGCAACGCCAACCAGGCCCTGGCCTAGGAGAGCGGCGATTACGGCAGCCACCAAGGCGCAACCGCCGGACAGGACGCTATCGGTAGAAAAGAAGATGGCGGGCACGGTCATGGCGGCAAGAACCGTGTAGGGCACATAGGCAAGGAATGACTGCAAGAACGGATTCTTCAGCTTGGACTTAAGCAGCACAAAGGGCAAAACGCGCAGAATGTAGGTGACGCCAGCCATCACCAGAAGGTAAAGGCAATAAGTCTTGAAATCGATGCCGTTCATTTTCCCTCCTCGGATTTTACGGGGAAGAGCAAGGCTGCGATCACGGAGGCCACCAAGGCGCAGATGATAATGGCAAATCCTACGGTGACGCCACTGAGGGCCGGAACAAATTTGAAGGCCAGGCTACAGAGGATGGCAATGGCTACGGCAAATGCGGTAGGCTTGTGAATTTTCATCTGCGGAACCACAATGGCGATGAACATGCCGTAAAGGGCGACGCCCAACGCATTGGTCACAAGTCCCGGTAGAATTTCACCACAGATGGCGCCGCACATGGTCCCCAGGGACCAACCTGCATAGGGCAACGTACAAAGGCCCAGGAAGTATATAGGAGTGACCTGTTCCTGTTGCATCATGGAGACCGCGTAGATTTCATCGGTGATGCCCATGCCCAGAAGCATGCGCTTGCCCGTGGTGAAGCTAGGTGACACCTTCTGGGAAAGGGAGATGGCCATTAGGGAATAGCGCAGATTGATGAAGAAGGTGGCTATGGCCATTTCGATGAGGGTACCTGCGGCATCAGACATAATCTGCAATCCGGCGAACTGTCCTGCAGAAGTCACATTGGTCATGGAAATCAAGGTGACCAGCGGCCAAGACAGGATCTTGGAGCCTGCGATGCCAAAGGAAAAGGAAACGGCGAAGTATCCGATTCCAATAGGCAAACCATCTTTTACACCTTTCGAAAATTTCATGGGACGTAAAAGATAGAAAAAGGACCGTTGCAAGCGTCATCCGCAGCATAAAAGAAAAGCCCCGCCAAGAATTCAGCGGAGCTTATTGAAAAGATTTCGGGATTTGCGCAGCTGTTGCGCCGCGCATGTCCTACTTACTTAATCGCAATGCGTGCGGTGCGGGCAACGCCCTTACCCGTCATGCGAACCAGGTAGTTGCCCTGAGTCAGGTGAGCAAGGCTTACAGAGCTGTTGCCAGAGACCATCTTGGATTCAACTAGATTACCCATGAAGTCAAAGATCTGAATCTTGACCGTAGAGTTGTTGGCTGCGATGCTGAGCACGTTACCCGCAAAGCTGAACTTTGCACCGTTCTGAGCAGATGTTGCGGCGAACGTGATTCCGCCAAATTCTTCTTCGCCGGAACTAGAGGATTCGACGATCTCGCTGCTGCTAGAAGATTCTTCAACTTCGACGCTAGAGGAGCTTTCCGGTTCATCGGAGCTAGAAGATTCAATCGGCTGCTCGAGGCTGCTAGAAGACTGTACAGGTTCTTCGCTGCTGGAGCTTTCTACAGGCTGTTCGCTGGAGCTGCTTTCTACAACTTCTTCGCTGCTGCTAGAGGATTCGACGATCTCGCTGCTGCTAGAAGATTCTTCAACAGGCTTTGCAGTAACCTTGATGACGCCCTTGGCGGTGGCGTCGTTATCCTCACCCTTCACGGTCACGGTGTATTCGTAATCGTGAGTAGAGAGTGTTGCGTCAACTGTGCCGCTGATGGTGTAGGTCTTGGCTGAGGCGTCATACTTGCCTTCGAGACCCTTCGGCAGGCCCTCTACGGAGATTGCCGTCGCATTCTCGACCTTCAGCACGATCGGCTTGATGGCTTCGCCTGCTACGATAGACTGGTCGGCATCTTCGCTGTTC
>JAZLKH010000127.1:0-9981 GCA_045597545.1 Fibrobacter sp. | reverse complement strand
GTCTACTTCGATCTCGAGGGCAACCTCGCGGGCTTTTGGTCTAGTACTGAGGGCAGTAGTGGCCGCGCGTACGGCCTGGGTTTGCGCTACGGCTACGAGGGCGCCCTCGTGTACTACGGCAATAAGAACAACGGCTTCTCTGTTCGCTGTGTCAAAAATCCCTAGCCCTACTTAATCCTGTCCCCGCAATATTCCTGCCTTCCGCAGTTTTTGCAGTGGGCGCCCATCCATAGGGTGTCAAACTGGTTGATGGCGGCTTCGACGATTTGCGGATCGTTGGTCAGGATGCCGGCCTCGAAGTTTCGCTTCAATGCGCTTTTCATGCCGATGCCCGCACCTGTCAAGTTGGCGGATCCGATGTAGGCCACTTCCAGATCGAAAATTACCATCTTGAAATGTACGCGGGGGCAAAGCACTCGTTCCAGGTCTGTGGCTAAAATCGGAAACCTGTCGAAGTCCTCGCGAAAATTGGGGCCCGGTTCCTTGGCGTGAACCAGTCGTACGCCCACGCCCTTTTTCAGCAGGCCCGCAATCTGCCCCAGTAGGGGAATGGCCTCGCCGTTCTGCTTTACGTACAAGTCCTTGATGTCGGCGGTACCGATCCACAGGGTGTCGCAAACTTTTGCGATACGCTCGATGACTTCGCTGTAATGCTCTTCGTTGGCGATGTACTTGGTGAAAATTTCGGACATGGAATTCCTAATAATTGAGGCTCAATTCAAAAATACTATTTTAGCATAAACGACGAGTGGTACCATCAAGCGAAATAAACTTATTTATTTTAGAACTTAAAAATTCAATGTCAAATCCCGCACGGAACTTTCTTACCATAAAATGAACCTGAAAATTAAAATTTTATTGTCTCTTTCCTACGTCATCTTTTTAATGACGGTCATGCTTGCTGTTTCCGCATGCAGCGATTCCTTCACCGACGAGCGAGACGGTCAATCCTACGACATGGTACAAATTGGCAATCAAATCTGGATGGCGGAAAACCTGAACTTCGCGGGCGCTGTTGATGCCGGCGCGATCAACCCGAAAGATGGCGCGGCCAACCCGAATGTCAACGTTTCTAACGGTGCGACTCTCGCATCCTTCTGCCCCGATGGCAACGATCGCAACTGCAAGCAGTACGGTCGCCTATATACATGGGCGGCAGCGCAGAAAGCATGCCCTGCAGGATGGCATTTACCCTCGGCCGAGGAATTCGACGCTATGTTCATGGCTGCGATGGCTGCAGATCTGCGCGGTGCCGCCATGGCCCAGGCCACAAACATCACCACCGTGGGCAAGGCCCTCAAGGCCACCAGCGGCTGGTTCAAGAAAGGAAACGGCACTGATGCGGTTGGCTTCAACGCGCTGCCCGCGGGCTTCATGTCCGCTGCCGAAGGCGATGAGTCCGGTGAATCACCTAAGGCGGGCAAGTTCGACGGTATCGGCGGCTACGCCTACTTCTGGACCGCAACGGCCTCCGACGACGCGGGTGAAATTGCGGCCCCCGACGCCGTTTCAAATTTCGCCTTCTACCTTTACCTGGACTTCAGCAGCGATGCCGCCAAGATTAACTCCTTTGTCAAGGGGGATGCCCGCTCCGTTCGCTGCGTCAGGGATTAGTTTCGCGTTGTGTGGTTTCCTCGCCAGTTGCGGCATTTGGCGATTTGCTTGTCTACACTGGTATCAATTTTTTTTCGGCCCTTGTCTTTGAAACTTGTTTTTTGTACATTGCCCCATAAAGCGATTGGCCCTTGCCATCGCCTGGTAAATTGGACATAGTTTATAGATCGTTTTGCGCTATCCGCAGGCGGTCTTTTTTTTTGTCCAGGAATCTGTCGAGGTGGAATGTAATTTCGATCGCCTCGCAGGAGACGCAATAAAGTGAGGAAACTTATAATGAACGTTTACGAAGTCGCAAATATCGATTGGGATGCAATCGCCAGGGAAAACGCAAAGATTGAAGACCGCGCGCTTATTCCCGGCATGAGGTGCCTTGGGAACAGGAAACTGTGGCATGATCAGAAAGAGCGCATTGCCGTGTTCGCCAGTCGTTCCGAGGATCCCGAAATGGCCATGGTCCGCGAACAGTGGGCCAAGGCTCAGGGGCGCTTCGGCAAGTGTATTGTGGGAACCTTCCATTCCCGTGCGGAATGCGAGATCCTTTTCTACGTGTTGACCCATGGGGGCTCCGCCATTTGGCTTATGGGGCGCGCCCTTCCCAAGGAACTTAATCGCATTTGCAAAATGGCAGTTCGGCAAAAACGTCTGCTCGTCATTTCCTGTTTCAACCTGGAACGCCATACGCGTTCTACGGCCCGCTTCTGCGCTCACATGGCCGCCACCAAGACGAAACATCATGTGTACTGGTCGCTGGACGAAAATAGCGCCCTGATGCCAATCTACAACCGTGCCGTGGCGGCTGGCTTCAAGGTGGAACGCTTCTAGTCGTGAACGTCGACAAGAACGTCTATGAATCCATATCGTTACAAATAAACTAAATGACAACGGCTGCGGCGCAGCTCCGGAAAATGCAAAAAAATCCCGCCGGCATATTGCCAGGCGGGGCTTTTAATTTTGTTCCAAACTCGGACCCGGGGGGAAGGGAGTCAAGTGGAATGGGCGTTCCCTTTCCTCGACTTCTCAATTAGTCCGTAAGGCGAAGCGGCATCAGCAGGAAGCTGAAGTTGAGGCCTTCGCCAACGGGTTCGATAATGCAGGCGCCGATGGGGGTGTTCATCTTGAGCACGACTTCTTCGCTCTTGCACATGCCGAGGATTTCGGAGATGTAGCGACCGTCGAAACCGATGCTGAAGCTGCCTTCGCCGTTGTGGGTTACTGCCAGTGCTTCGCGGGAATCACCGCCTACATCCGGGTCGGTAGCGGAGAGTTCCATCAGGTTGCCGTCGATCTGGAAACGAATCTGATGGGTACGGGGATTTGCCATGGGCAGGATGCTACGGACCTTGTTCTGCAGTTCGGTGGCGTTGGCCTGAACGGTGCGTTCAAAGTTCTGCGGAATCACGGCGCGGTAGTTGGGATACGGTCCTTCGTACAGCTTGGAAATAATCTGGGTGGAACCGGTGCTGAACAGGATGTGGGTGTCGGTGGTGCGGACTTCGATCTGCTCATCGTTCTTTGCCATGCGCAGGATCTGCTGGAGAACCTTGGGCAAGATGATGACGCCGCCATCCAGGTGTGCGCCCTCCTGCTCGATGCTTGCGCGGCCCATACGGTGACCGTCGGTTGCCACCATGGAAACCTTGCCGTCGACAGCTTCGAGGTACACGCCGTTCAGGTTCTGGCGGGTAGAGTCGTTGGAAACGGCGAATGCGGTCTTTTCGACGAGGGATGCCAGTTCGCTTGCGGCAAAGGTCAAGGTGGTGCCTTCCACTTCCGGGAACGGGGGGAAGTCGCTGGCGTCAAAACCCATGATGCTGGCCTGGCCGCGTTCGCTCCACTTGATCTTGGTCAGGTAATCCTGGACGTCGATGCTGATGTTTTCGATGGCGGGGTCTACGAGTGCCTTTACGAGTTCGGAGAACTTGCGGGCGTTGATGACGACTTCGCCATCACGTTCGCCGTTGACTTCCAGCTTGGTCCTAATGCCAAGGTTCAAGTCGGTTGCGCAGATTTCAAGAATGTTTCCTTCCAGGCGGAGGGAGTAATTATTCAAAATCTGAAGTGTAGACTTGTTGGGAATTGCAGTGATTGCTGTCTGCAAAGCTTCCTGCAATGCAGCTTTCTTGATCTCGAACTTCATTACTAGCCTCTCTGGATCAGCATGGTTCCAATGAAGAATACTGCGGCGAGAACGCCGATGACAGCAATGATTCTAGGATCCAATGCCTTGGATTTTTTTACGGTAACATTTTTGACATTTTGCTTTGCGTGTCTACGATCGCGACGACTCATAGGATTTGCTCCATTTGTTATTCAATAAAAAACTAATTTTTTTATTGAACGAGGAAAAACTTTTATGGACAAAACACCTCTAAATAAGCTTAAAAATAAGGCCATGTCCTGCGCCTCCTCTGCCCTTCTCAGGGTGGAACTGGCAACCGAGGAAGCAAAGCTCAAGAAGCGCTTTCAGGCTTTGGGCCAAAAGCTGCACATGGCGGTTCGCGACGACCTGCTTGCGGCCATCAAGGACGATCCGTCCGTGGTGGAACTTTTGGGTGCCATCGAGGAACAGAAGCGCCATATCAAGGAACTGGAAGAGAAAATCAAGAACCCCGGCGTAGATAGTGAAGAAACTTGAAATCCACGTATTTCCGGGTAAGACCGTATCCGGAAAGAGCTACAAGGTGTCCCTGGTGGGGGCCATCGTATCGGCGCTGTGCGTGGTGGCCGGTTTAGCCGGTTTTATCCTATTCTCCCCGGTGCAGATTTTAGACAACGTAACAAGTGGAAATGTGACTGATTTGCACCGGCAGAACGCAGCCATCAAGAAGGAACTGGAAGTCATTCGCGCTTCGGTGGACGAGTCCATCCTCAAGGCCGAGGAGACACGTCTGCTCCGCGATAGTACCTTGAAGTTTGGCGGTCTTGGCTTTACCCTGGAATCCGCCATTCCCGACGAGGAGAAGTCCATCGAAAATCGCAAGGGCCTTAAGGAAATCGAAGCCTCCTTCCGCAAGTTGCTTACGGCCATCGAAAATGACTCCGCCTTGGCGGCGAAGCTCCCCATCCTCCATCCCATGAAGAGTGGCCATGCCATCAAGAAACGCTTCGAGATGGTCCACGATCCCTTTACCGACCAGGAGTTGCCTCACCGCGGCATTGACTATGTGGCCGTGGAGGGCGATACGGTTTACGCCACTGGTGGCGGCGTTGTCTCCGAAGTCCGCAACCACCGTGGCTTTGGCCTTTCCATGAAGATCGAGCATGCAAAGGGCGTGCGTACTTTCTACGCTCACCTGGGCAAGGCCCTGGTTGCCGCCGATGCGAAGGTTTCTCGTGGCCAGCCCATTGCCATTGTAGGCGAAAGTGGGACGGAATCCAGTGTAGGTCTCCATTACGAGATTCGCCTGGACGGCAATCCCATCAATCCCGAAAACTTCTTTATAACAAAGTAATAGACCGAGGTGCCGATGCCTAACGCTCCCTTTGAACAAAATGTGATAGCCATGGTGTGGGACTGCGATAAGACTCTTATCAGCTCCTATATGCAGGACCCCTTGTTTCGCCACTATGACGTAGACGGTGCGAAGTTCTGGGACGAAGTAAATGGGCTGCGCAAGGTCTACGGTGCCCAGGGTATTTCTGTGAATGCGGACACCTGCTACCTGAACCATATACTGACCTATGTGAAGGCGGGCCTGTTCAAGGGACTTTCCAACAAGTTGCTGCGGGAGTTCGGCAGTGAGCTGGTTTTCTATCCTGGACTTCCCCAGTTCTTTGGCGAAATCAAGAAACTGATTGAAGAAGACCCGAAGTACAAAGCTTTCGATATCCGTCTGGAACATTATGTTGTTAGTACAGGCTTTGCGGAAACCATTCGCGGCAGTGCCATCGCTCCTTATGTAGATGGAATCTTTGGCTGCGAATTTATTGAGGATGTTCTGCAGCCTGGTTTTCTTGAGAATGTCATTGCGAGCCCGAAGGGCGAAGCAATCGAAGCTGGCTCTGCTGAGTCTGAAATCTCCCAAATTGCCTGCGCCCTGGACAACACTTCCAAGACCCGCTATCTTTTCGAAATCAACAAGGGCTCCAACAAGTATCCCGAAACCATCGATGTGAATTCCTCCATCGCCCGCGCCAGCCGCCGCGTTCCCTTCGAGAACATGGTTTACGTGGCCGACGGCCCCAGCGATGTTCCTGCCTTTAGCATTCTGAACTACAATGGCGGTAGCACTTTCGCTGTGTATCCCAAGGGCGATGTAAAGGGCATGCGTCAGGTGGAATCGCTTCGTCGTGATGGCCGCGTGCAGATGTATGGCGAAGCCGACTACAGTGAAGCCACAACTTCTTGGCTGTGGCTTACTGAAAAGGCCCGCTCCATCGCAGACAAGATCGTGGCAACCAAGCAGGCTGCCATCAAGAACAGTGCCGGCGCCCCGCCGAGCCATTTAACGTAAGCGTAAAGACGCCGCACCCGTTGTCGGTACGCTCCGAGGAATTTTTTACGTTTCAAATTCTAGGTCACCTCTAATAATTCATTTTCTTCATTCAAAGCAATTATTAGAGGTGTCCTCTAGTTATTCGAACTTATTTCAAGTACATGTCGCCATAGCCTTTGACTCGCAGAATAGTGGGCTCATGCGGCAAGGGTATATTGTTGCGGAGTTCGCCCTTACGCAAAACGCCGCCGTTAAGCCTAAAAAGCGAGAACGCTCGCCCCTCCATGTCTGAGGGCACAATCAAGGAACCGTTTTCGACACGGAGACGAGCCGCGAAATCCATACGGTAAGGGAGGGATTGCTCTGCATTTTTTGACTCAAGAATTTTTTCTATGTCACCTCCGCCTCCCCATAAACAAGATCCGCCAACATCGCAATCCTCCATGAGAGCATTGTCTTCAAGGCTGGATTTTATATAAAAGGGTTTATTATAAAAGAAGTCGCCTATTTTTCGTTCTAATTCAGGAGCAAGAATACGTTTCATTTCTGCAAAAATTGAATCTAACTGTTGTTGGGAAATACATAGAAAATGGCAACGCTGATAATTCTTAAATTCATCAAAAATCACATCCATCAATGGATGAGTAGCATCCGAAAGGACAAAGTATTGGAAAGCCAAACAATTTTCATTGGGAAGATAACACTCACTATGTGTGTTATCATGAATAAAGAAATAAATATTTGAATCTAGCAAAGAATTACAAACAGACTCCTTACACCAAAAAGGGGTATCAAGCCCATGTCGGTTGTCAATATACGCATCACAACCATTTGTGGATTGCAAGGTGCCTTCTAATTCGCAATATGACGGGAAAAATTTTTTAGGAAATTCAATTTGAAGATATTGTGAAATATCAACCTCTGCCCACAGGTTTATAGAAAGAATAAAAAACATAGACAAGATTTTCTTCATAACTCATTTCTCCTTAAACGCAACTACACCTTGTGAAGGCCTGCCTTGCGGCGGTACGTCTTGGGACGGCTTAAACTTAAAGTACCTAATTGTTGTATACTGATGCACCACAATCCGTTTTGCCAAAAACTGTCCATACAACTCCTTGCTCCGATTCTGCCCCAAAACAATCTTTGCGTTCGGTGCAATTATCGTCCCTCGCCACAAGCCGTAAACATAAAACGTTTCCACTCCATAGTAATATAACTTAAAACCATAAGCAATGGCGCTCGGCAAAGCTGTATTTTGAACGTCCCCGTTCCACATTATTCGGTTATTTACATGCAAAATGGTCTTGTTCCTGGGTTTTGTGAATGTAATCTCGGACTTTGAATCTAATTGTAAATCATCTACCATGAATTCTCCTTCTCCAAGGTAGAGTTTGCCGCCGGCTTCGACTTTGAGCGATTTTAATGATTTTGTTCCAAATAACGTGTATTCCTCGCCGGATTTGACAATGATTTCTTCTTCAGAGAAATTTTCCTTAGGTGAAATCTCGGGAATTGCAAAAGGCCACAATCTTGAATCTTCGTTAATTTCACGTTCGCCTAAAGCACCTTTTTGCATGTCTGTGGTATAAGTGTAATCGGGCAACCCAAAATAACGAATCGTCCCGGAATGAGCGTTGTTCCTTAACCAAACGCGCCCTTTTGAGTACACATTTTCTACATAAACACCAACACCTAAAATAATGGCTGATTCACTTATTTGTAATATCTGAATCCAGTCCTGCCCAATTTCAACGGTGTTCCAATTGCCTTGCTGTACATATTTTTCTTCTGTATAAATCGGGGTCGGTTCAGGAATATTTAATGCATATTTTAGTCCATAAAGGCTTTCCCATTCAGAACCTCCTTTGAGTCTAAACGCCGCCAAGGCAGGCCCCTTCCTTAAACCTAGGGGTTTCAGATTTCCGGTCATAAGATTTACAGAATCCGCATGTATCTTCACATTCGCAATGATTTCGTCCAAGGTCAAGTCGCCGTGCTTCCCTTCCTTGGTCGTATAATGGTGGTTCAGTTCCTGTATGGCAATAGCCCAGCAGCGTTGCCCTTCTTCTTCATCATACGGTCTAGTGACGGGATCAAGAGGCTGGTGTATAGCATCCCATCCGCGAAGATCTGCAAATTCGCCCCAGCTGAGGTTCAAGAGTCTCGTATCCTTACGTCCGTCAGAAGATACGATTGTGTCAAATGGAGCGCCAAGGCGAACATATTCGTCATACTGACTTTTCTCGAGTTCATACCTGATGCGAATCAAAGTTTGCTTAATCATCTTTGAAGTCTTCTTGCCTAAGGTGTTCTTACTAGCTATATTCAACGGTAGCAACGAATGATCCAAATATGGTTCCGGCAGCAATGGCTTGAATTGCCGTTTTGCATTTAAAATAAACGCGAACTTTTTCATTGACGTCAAGGGCTTTTTTTAGGATGCGAACTTTGTGACTTTGAGAATCTTCTATGAAAAGGGAATCCTTTGAAATGGACCTGTTCCCTGTATTTTTCACATCAACAAAAGCCAATGCCCCGTTAACATTTTTAGGCCTAAACGCGGTAAACTTAGCATCGTAGTGAGCGGTTTCAGCCGCAGTAGGTTCACTGCCGTAAACAAGTCCACTTTCAATGTACAAAGCGACATTTTCTGCTTTACTGAATTTTGACGATTGTGGGTTGCTATAATCAAGCTTTTTGTCTCGGTTGGACCAATCTTCATAATGGATTCCTATGCTATACCCACTTTGGTTGGGGAAGATCCCTTCTGGGATATAAGGCATGGCAATTTCTACACAGGCATTGGCGGAATCAACCTCTAATAAGGTAACGCGTGCATCATCCACATAGTAATTCTCGGTGGCAATTGGTTTTCGGGAATCTTTTTGCAGGCAATACTTCAACACAGTATTCTGTATTGGACCAATTCCGTTGTTTATACGGAATCGTAAGACTAGAAGGTTTTTGGATGATTGCTGTTCGTCAAGAGTTTCTACGAACAAGTCGCCGGCAAAACTCTGACGTAGGCAAGAAGAACCATGTATAAAATTTTTCGCATGGCTCTAAGTGTATATATACATATATATACTGTCAATGTGGACAAAGCTTGTTTACAATAAATTTACTTCAGAACAACTTAACTCCCATTTCATTCAGGAATCGGTTCAGGCAGAATAGTCCGCATCCCAGAATAAAAATCTGGATGATGATGAACGGTATCGGGTGTTCCCTGAAATGGTAGTCGCTGCCCTGGTGAGAAATGTTGCCGCGAACAATGTTGCTCACGAACCAGGCGAAGAATATGATGGAAAGTAGAAGGGCCATTTTGCTGTCTCTTGGCTGTTAATATAGAAGTTAGCAAATTTCTCTTAAAAAGGTCGTTTTTCGGCCCTGTTGCCCTTGTCTCGTAAATCGTAAATCGTAAATCGTAATTATATTTACAGTCCCCAGGTCTCAGGTGGTGGGCGGGCGGTACTTTCCGTCAAGAAGCGCACGAGGCTCGGACATGGCCCATACTTTTGGGCTGGTCTTGGGGTCAAATCAATTATCGTGTCTAACATGCTTTTGTCGACTTTTAGGAGTTTTAATGGCAAATAAGAGTAAGCGCGGAATTTTGATTAGTAAGACACCTTACGAAAAGCGAATCGCCATCATGGAAGACGGCGAACTCGTTGAACTTGTTGTAGAAGGTGTCTCCTCTAATCGAGTTCTGGGCAATATTTACAAGGGCGTGGTCCAGAAGGTGCTTCCGGCACTGAAGGCTGCGTTCATCGACATCGGCTTGGAGAAGGCCGGCTTCCTTCATCAGGAAGACGCCATGGATCGCAACGAGTTGCTTCGTCGCGAATACGGCGACGATGATGACGAAGGTGGTGCCTCCAAGGAGATCTCGATTGATGAAATCCTCCACGAGGGCCAGGAGATC
>JAZLKH010000126.1:0-10498 GCA_045597545.1 Fibrobacter sp. | reverse complement strand
CAACGCAACTGGCGCCATCCGCGACGCCTACGAGCGATTGCGTATCCGTAGAACCCCTAAGGAAATCCTTGAAAGGCAGACTCTTACCATGACTACCCAGTATGACATAGACTGTTACATTGATGACGCCATTAGCGAAGGTCTTGCAAAAGGCTTTGAAAAGGTACTTGAGCAAGGACTTGAACAAGGACTCGAGAAGGGTAAGGACGAGGCTCGGACCGAGGCGGTCATCAAGGCTCTAAAGCGCGGCAAACTCACCCTGGAAGAAATCGCAGAAGACAACGACGTTTCGATTGATCGGGTGCGAGAAATTCAAAAGGGTTTGCTGGGAAAATAAAAGGTTTCGCAGAGAAAAAGCTACACAATGTGTAGCTTTTTCAAATTCTATAAAACACACCTGAACTTTTTATAGAGTTATCGGGAAACTAAACCACAAACAAATTAGTTTGTAAGAAATCTACTGCCTGTTGTGGTGCCTTCGGCACCTTGTTTTTAGCCCGGTGGGCCTGGTTAGAACGAGGGCGCTAAAGCGCCTACGCTCATGTTCGGTTATACAGGCAAGCAAGCTTGCCTGTGCAACACTCACAATCGCGTTAGTCCTTAAGGCAACGCAAACTTTGACCGTCGGCCTTGTAGTCGTCGAACTGGTAGGCGCCGTCGTTAAAGTAGCGGAAGTTCTGGTACCACGCGCAGATGCTATTGTACTCAGAAGCAGACCACAAGTAGGCGTCGTCGCCCTCAAAGCTGAAATTGCCACCGTTGCTCCTGTAACCGGCGGGGAGCACCGAGAAGCCATACTTGTCGGTACCGTTACCGCTCTTGCCGGCAAAATCATCCCAGCCACTGGTGGATTTCAACAACGGACCAGCGGTGCTGGAACCACCGATGTAGGTGTCCAGAGTGCTGTCCTCCTCGTTCGTGGGCACATGCCAGCCCTCGGGGCAAATGCCGCGGTGGGGGCTGTTGGGTGTACAGGTCTTATAGTAGCCGCATTTGGTTCCTGCGTTTACGCTGAACTGGGCAGCGCTATCCATCACGGCACTCCAGGTGTACAGACGACCGTACTTGTCGCAGTTGGAAGCTTTGTTATCGTAGCACCAACTGGTGGAATCGGAGGTGTAACTGCTATAGCTGTATTTCACGCCCTTATAGGCATAGTTCAGGTTCTCGGCCATCCAGGTCTGGGTGCCAATAGTTACGGTCTTGTAGACTTGGTTGTCGCGAAGGTCTGTCAAGGTGTTTGCCGACGCATCGTATTTACTTCCATCCTTGATGCTAGTTCCTTCGCTCGATGAGCTCAGAATGACACTGGAAGATGTGCCAGGAACACTGGTGGAAGAACTACTTGCGACAGAAGAAGAGGATGTTACGGAACTTGAAGAGGCTACAGAGCTGCTACTTTTTGCAGAGGAACTGCTAGATCCTTCGCTATCGCTCAGGATGACACTGGAGGAGGAGCTTGCAACCTCGCCAACAACATCCCAGGAGCCTTCTACACATTTCAGTTCGCGATCTTCTTCATAAAGGTAGGCTGTCAAACCTTCTCTTGTCCCCGTGCAGCCAGGCAAGTTTTCATCAACGTCAACAATCATATCGTAATGAAGCCACTTACGGTCCTTACAAACAAAGCCTTCCTTAGTCCCGTCAACAAAGCTAACGGAACCATCCCTACTTTCTGTACAGTTAGGCAAATCATCTTCAGACGTTACAGAAGAAACGTTTGAGCCCTCATGGTTATCAGACGGTCCGTTCGCAGAACCCTCATCGCCACAGGCCACAAGACCCATGGCCAGAGCAAAGGCAACAAAGCCGGCCTTAACCGCACCCATTTCAAAAAAATTTATGTTCATCGAATCTACTCCCCGAGGAATAGTTTGCATACTCGCACCATACATTAAGTATAACTTAATTTACAGGCCCTTGCCAGTGCCCCTCTTCCCAAACAAGTATTAACGGACTGAACGTCTAAAACCAATTCCGCAAACGCAAAAGGCCCCGGCAATTTCGCCAGGAGCCTTTTTTCAAGAGCGGTCTTTTTAAATAAAAGCCTCAATACCTTCGCGGCACTTTTCCCACTGCTTGTTCTTCTTGCACAGAAGGTCAAGCATCTTTTCGTAGGTAGCCGTGTTGGAGAAGCCCTTCCACAGGCGACGTTCCACGGATTCACCGCTATCCTTGTCGATGGTGGTGATGGTGTCGTAGTAGTTGGAGTTATCCTTGAATTCGCTGATGAGGATGCCCTTCAGGTCATCGGTGTAGATCTTGGCGGCATACTTCAAGATAGAATCGTTGAAGTTCAGCTCGTTTTCAACCAGCCATTCGAAGTCCTGGATGGGATCACCGTAGATGAGCCAATGCTTGAGGGCCAGAGCCACCACCAGGTCCTTCACGGCGCTGCGGAAGATGAACTTGTCTTCGAGACGACCGTTCCAGGTGATGCGGGTCAGCGGATTATCGTCGTTGGCTTCGATGGACACGCCCTTACCCGGGGTCACCTTGCGGATCTTGATGGGAAGGCGAGAAAGAAGCTGCCAAGCCTTGGTGAAGGCGATGGTCTTGCGAACAAAGGACTGTTCCTTTTCAGGTGCTACGCGAACGAAGGCGCCAAAGCAACGCTGGTACAGAGTTTCCTTATCGAAAATGCAATCGGAAGAGCGGCATTCGCTGAGCTTGCCATCCATCATGAACAGGGTCTTTGCAAGTTCCGGACGCATACGGACTTCGAGCTTACGGGTACGGGCCTTGAGGCGGACGCCATCCTTGTAAACGTAGGTGAAGCCTTCTTCCTGATAACCCTGCCAAATGAAGAACTGCAGATCGTCAGCAGCACGCAGATGGTAGCTGAACACCGGGTTCTGACGGTTGTTAGCCATGGTCACCTGGTTCAAGAAGCTGTCGGCACCGGGGTACGGCACCACAACCTTCACGAGAACCTTGGGGTTCACAGGCTTCTTGCTCTTCTTGGCGTACTGTTCGTAGGTGAACAGGGACTGGGCACCGTTAATAATCTTGGGGCGGTCGATGAAAAGAACCTTCTTGCCGTCGCGATCCTTAAGACGCAGGTCGTCGCCGGTAAGGGTCATACCGTTATGCAGGAACGGGAAGTCGTCCACGTTCACGTTCTGGTCGTCGTTGCGTTCCATGGTCTGGAAGGCGTCAATAAGAGCGGCGTTGGTATGGGTCAGGTTGCCCAGGTAAGTACGAATGTTGGAGCTGACGATAGCCATGTTGTGCTTGGTCTTGAGGCGCTTACCCAGATTCACATGGTAGTCAAAAATGGTACGGATCGGGCAGAAGCCGAGGAAAAGCTCGCCGTGATCGCTTGTGAGGTGAAGCGGTTCAGATTCCATGACGATTTCCAGCTTGTCGTCTGCGGAGCGGAAATCGCGAGTAAGGTCGTCGTGTTCGGCAACAATTTCGAGCTTGGCCTTGACCTCGGTCTTCCAGAGGCCCAGCTTGCGGCGCATGTCCTTAAGGGTACGTTCCAGTTCGGAGTCGGTCAGGTCACGGCTAGCGCGGGTACGCAGCACGGTAATTTCCAAGGTTTCCATGTAGGGGCGGCTTGCCGGAGTATCATCGTCCTCTTCTTCGGCGTCGTCAGAAATCTTGTTGATGGCCCACGGATCGGCCTCTTCACGCAGAGACATGAAGAACGGATTGGTGGGGTCGCTTGTGCGGAAAACTGCAATCTGGAGCTGCTTCAAGTCGGAAGTCAGGTGAGAAACAACCTTTTCCAACGGAGTGTCTTCATCCAGGAAGATGAAGAATTCCATAAAGCCCTGGGAATATTGGAAACCGTGGAAGCAACCATTTTCGTCCAAGTTTAAATGACGAAGCGCCTTGATACGATCTGTAGGATCATTGGGGTTGAGACTCAAAAGGCTAGCAACAAAGGCTAGACGTCGTTCCTGCGATTTCGTTAATTCCATTTTTTTCCTCGAATCTGAACAGCAAAAAGCGGGTGCGTAGACGGCACCTGTCCTTTTCACCATATTTATATACTAAAAATAGTTTCAAAACCCCCTACTTGAGTAAAAAAAACACAAAACTTTTTATTTTTTTTCAAAAAAAACGCTATTTTCTAGTGTTCAAATGAGCAAAAATCAAACAATTTACGTTTTTTGGCGAAGAGTCAACTCTTTTTTGCTCAAAAATGCTATGATTTACTCCATAGGAGATTTGTTATGAATTTGCTAGAAGTCATCGCTAAAGCCAAGGCCGAAAAGGCCACTACCCTGGACCTGTCCCAGAAGGATATCCGCCTTCTGCCTCCGGAGCTGTTCGAACTGGATTCCCTCGAGGAGTTAATCCTGGACCGAAACCTGCTGGTAGAGCTTCCCGACGACATCGGCAACCTCAAGAACCTGAAGAAGCTCTCCGTCAGCGAAAACGACCTGATGGAACTCCCCGAGACCATCGGCGAACTCTCCAAGCTGGAGCACCTGTACCTGGGCTACAACAGCCTTTCCGAGCTGCCGGATACCGTAGGCAACCTCAAGAACCTGCAGACCGTGAACATTGCCAAAAACCAGCTGCTGGACTTGACCAACGAGGTTGGCAAGTGGGTGAACGTGAGCAAGCTCAGCCTCCACGACAACATGCTATCCGAAATTCCCGCAACCCTGGGCAAGCTTAAGAAGCTCAAGAAGCTGTACCTGGACAACAACGACCTCTCCACCATCCCGGCGACTCTTGGCAAGTTGGAATCCCTGGAAGTGCTCATGGTTTCGGGCAACAGCCTTGGCGCCATCCCCAGCGAATTCGGCGAACTGAAAAAACTCAAGGAACTGGTTCTGGACGCAAACCAGCTGGCAACCCTGCCAGAGAGCCTTGTGGAATGTGACAGCCTCGAAACCATTTCCGTAATGGAGAACCCCCTTGAGGGAGGCATCCCCCGTGTACTCCTGGACAAGAAGGGCCTGAAGATTGACCAATAAGTTATTCAAGGAACTTTCACTTATAGCGACGACAACACTCGTCGCTTTTTTGCACTATGGGTGCAGTGAATTTTTTGAGCCCGTAGAAAGTACGCCTACCCCCACGGAATACTCTTACAACTACTGGCTACTGCAAAAAACGTACTTGTTCGAAGACGAACTGCCATCCCTAGAACCCGAAGGTGATTCCGTACAGACCTTATACAAGGCGTTAAGCGATCCATTTACCAGATACGTTCCCCCTTCCCTTAGCGAAGATGCCAGCATCTCGTTAAACACAAGCATCGTGCAAGGCGATGTTGGGCTGGAGTACTTTCTGGACAAGCCCCAGCCGCATCCTCTGTACATCTATCGGGTATACCCCGAAAGCCCGGCAGGCAGAGTAGGCGTTCCACGTTACGGAAACATATTATCTATTAACGGTGTAGAAATTCTGGGGGATAACGCCTACAGCACCTACGACTCCGTATTATCGGTAAACAAGCAGATCAGCATTGTCGTCGTCTACGGCAGGGACACCCTACAGTTCGAGCTGGAAAAAGAGGACGTCTACGCTCCGACGGTCTTCATCGATACCTTGTACGAAACACCCATCATCACTATCACAGAATTCAAGCAAACTACCGTAAATCGGGAAAACGGCACCCTGGGCGAACTGAAGAGCTACCTGGACTCCACCAAGGGCACTACCGAAGCAAGGATCATCGACTTGCGTAACAACCCCGGTGGGCACGTAAAGCAGTGCATCGCCATGGCAGACCTGTTCGTTTCCTCGGGGCCCCTTTCAACGAGGACCTGGAGAACTTTCGCACCCGAAGGAGACTCCTACAAGCAAAGTGAATCCACCATAGCAAAGCAGGGCGATTCCGGCGAAGGTCACGACTACATCCTGTTCATAAACAGGAACAGCGCCAGCTGCGCCGAAATCTTTGCAGCCGCGGTCTCCGAAGGTGCCAAAGTGCCGACCGTAGGAGAAACCAGCTACGGCAAGGGTATCGGACAGACGACTTGGAAAACCATGGGAAACGGACTAGCCATCATTACGAACCTGGAATTTTTAACACCCAACGGGAATTCCTATCACAAAAAGGGAATCATCCCCGACTACGTCTGTGAATCCGCGGTCAACTTTCAATGCGGCATAGAGACCATCCGAAAGTTGTATGGAGGAGCAATCCTCAAAAAGGTCGCCCCAGCGGAGGCGATTGAAATTCAGCCCATCTTGCGAAAGAAATCTTTTGCACAGGGGGCCTACCTAGAAGGTTATTAAAAAAAGGAGGACAAATGAACTGGTTCAAGAAATATGCACTGCCCTGCATCGGCGCGGTTGCCGCGGCGGCCCTGTGGGGCTGTTCCTCTTCGGCCAGCGACGACAGAATCATGATGCCTGGCGACGGAGGAGACGCTTCTGACGACTTTACCATCTACGATTACGAGATGTACTACAACTACCAGCTGCTGGACATCTTCTACTCCTATGGGCACACCAACCATGAGCTGGGCAAATTCGAGGACTATTATCTGCAAGGTTCCACGGTGATGGCAGGTAGCAGCTACTGCACACCTGACTTCGGCAACGTCTGCTACATGTACGGCAAGATGAAGGACCCGTTCACACGTTACTACTCACCGGACTACGCCGAAATCATCTATTCCATGCTGACCGAATCCGAGGAGGAAGTGGGTATCGGCGCCATGGTGAAGGAAGTCGGCGACGAGGAAAGCGCTCTGGTGGTCACCCAGGTTTATGCCAAGGGTCCCGCCGAAAAAGCGGGACTTGCCGCGGGCGATACCATCCTTGCGGTAGGAGCAACGAAGGTCTCCGTAGCCAAGGACTTCCAGAAGCTGACTAGCGGAACCAAGGGTGAAGTCGTTGAGATTACGGTTATCCGCGACGGTGCAGAAAAGACTGTCGAAATTTCCCTGGACTCCTACCTGACGCCGACGGTGTACCTGACCTTCGAAGATTCCATCCCCGTGATTCAAATTACGGAATTCACCGAGACAACCGTCAGCGATAGCGGTACCTACGGCGAGTTCCTGCAGATTCTGAACCAGGTGAAGGACAACTACAAGTCCGTCATCATCGACCTCCGCGACAATCCCGGTGGCGACGGCGACCAGTGCAACAACGTTTCCGCGGAATTGCTCGCCAAGGGCGACACCATCATCACCGATATCGAAACCAACGTGGATTCCGCCATGAGGGCCGGTGAAATGAACTACTTCCAAAAGTTCGACACCACCACCTACATCGCCAGCGAAGACGGCATCGGCAAGGACCTCTACTATGTGTTCCTGGCCGACTCCGGTTCCGCCAGCTGCGCTGAAGTGATGCTCTCCGCCGTTACCGTCAACAAGAAGACCCCTGTAATCGGACAGATCTCTTACGGCAAAGGTATCGGACAGTACGTGATGCCTACGCTCGCCAACGGCCTTGCCCTGATTTCGGGCCTGCAGAGCGTTGACAAGAACGGCGACATCTACCACAAGGTGGGCATCGTTCCCGACTACGAGATCGACGATCCCGACGCCCAGATGGCCAAGGCCATCGAACTTGCCAAGGAAGCAACGGAAAAGCGCACCGCCGGTTACGGCACCGTCTCTACCGGCCACTTCGACAAGAAGAGGGCCATGGGTTCCAAGGGCATGCCCTCTACGAGAAGGGAATTCCTGCAGCAGCTGAACGGCCACTACAAGGTAAAAGACTTCAAGAAGTAACTCCCTTTGAAACCCATACGAAAAAATGCTCGGAGAAATTCCGGGCATTTTCTATTTGAAGGATTTTCAGGATTATCAGCTAAGCGTCTGTTGGGTTCGTCTGTCGAGGCGTTTACTTAAGGACGCGGCTGTGGACCATCACGTCGGTGGTATCGTTAGCCTTTACCGCCGGGGCCGCAAAGGTGAGCTCTATCTGCTGACGAATTTCCGCCACCTGCTTTTGCAGACGGGCAAGGCGCTTGCCTTCTAGCTTGGGAGTCGCAATCATGGTCTTGCTTGCGGGATTGATCCAGGCGCCCTTCTCGTTCTTGAAGCCGAAATGCAGATGGGGGCCGGTACTGCGGCCAGTGGAACCTACGCGACCAATGGCCTGCCCCGGGGACACCTTGGCTCCGGCGACAACACCGCGAGAGGACATGTGCATGTACCAGCTTTCGGAATTGTCGCGATGGCGAATGGCCACCTTGTTGCCGCTGTATTCGTCGTAGCCCGAAACGGTAACCGTACCCTCGGCTACAGCGTGAATCACCGTTCCAGAAGGCGCGCCATAGTCGATACCACTGTGCATCTTTCGCTGACCGGTGATGGGATGGATGCGAGCGCCAAAGGAACTGGTAATGCGCAGGTGTTCCAGCGGATAGCGCAGGCCGTCGAAGACAAGGGCGTCACCCACTTCGGTGTAGTGGGCGTTATAGGAACTGCGAGGATCCTCGTCCTCGTAGCGGAAGGCCTCGTGGTGGCCCACGATGCGACCGTCAAATTCAGCGTAAATCACCTTGCCGCTGACCCAGACGCCATCCTCGTCGTAGGAATCCTCTAGGAGGATTCTGAACTTGTCGCCGGGGCGCGCCATGGGGAAAGCCACCTTGCACTGCAGAACACCGCTGACAATGCCTACCATGCGGCCCGGGATACCTACCTTAAAGAGAATGCCGTTCAGCGTGCTACCCTCTTCCAGAACACCGGCGTAAGCCGTCTGCTTCTTTACCACAGGCTTTTCCACCAGCTGGTAAACAAAGCCCGTATCCGTCCTGGAAACCACGTGCACCGTAATGGGATTTGGCGCGTAGCGGAACTTGCGAACGCGATTGTTGGAGTCTACCGCCACATAGAACTTTTCGCCGACGCGGAGCTTGAACTCCACGCTGTCCTGCATGGCAACGTAGACCTTGCCCAAGTCCTCCTCGCCATGGCTCACCTGGGCCTTTAGGCGGCTGAACACGTGGAAGGGACCTTCACCGGCGCGGACCGTATCCATGATGACGCGGGAATTGCTCAGCAGGTCCTCGTGCTTCTGTACCTGAACCTTCAGGGAATCCACGACAGATTCCAGCTGTGACGTTTCCTTGCGAAGTGCTTCGATTTTTTCTTCTTCGTTACAGCCTACGAGGGCTATGGCGGCAATAAGCGACAATAAGATGAAACGGATCACGAAATCCTCAAAAACAAGGTTATTTTTCTGGAACGCTTTGAAAGCCCAAAATAAAAAAATTTCCCGGCCATCACGAGGACTAGCCGGGAAATCTTTTAAACTAGCAGAATATCTAGGATATTACTGTGCTGCGGCGGGCGCGGCAGCCGGGGCAGCGGCGGGCTGTGCAGCAGGAGCAGCGGCAGCAGGCTTAGCTTCGGCCTTGGGGGCGGCAGCCTTAGGAGCGGCAGCCTTCTTTTCGGCCTTGGGAGCGGCCTTAGGGGCAGCCTTGGCAGGTTCAGCCTTTGCAGGTTCTGCAGCAGGAACTTCGGCAGCGTGGGTATCGATCAGTTCCATTTCGAACACGAGAGTGCTGTTACCCGGAATCTGCGGGCCACGGCCACGGGGACCGTAAGCGAGGTCGCTGGGGATCCATGCGGTAACCTTGCCGCCCACCTTCATGAGCTTGAGCATTTCGGTCCAGCCCGGAATCACTGCGCCAATGGGGAATTCCAGAGGCTCGCCACGGTCGACGGAACTGTCGAACTTGGTGCCATCCAGCAGGGTGCCGGTGTAGTGAACCTTGACGATGTGGCCATCTTCGGGAACAGCGCCGGAACCTTCGGTGATTACCTTGTACTGAAGGCCAGAAGCGGTGGTAACAACGCCTTCGGCGGTCTTGTTGGTTGCAAGGAACGCTTCGCCTGCGGCCTTGTTGGCTTCGGCAGCGAGGCTATCCTTCTTCATCTTTTCGGCCTGGCGAGACTGGGAAAGGTCGGTCAAAGTCTGGAAGATGATGGAGTCGTTCATCAGGAAATGTGCGGAATCTTCGTTATAGCGTTCCTTGAAGGCCTGGATAAACACGTCGAGGTCCAGATCGATGGAGTCGCGGGTAACGAGCTGGAAGCGGGCCTGGTTGCCGAAGTGTGCACCGAGAGCATAGCTGTACTTGTCCTTTTCGGTTACCAAGGCGGTCTTGGCCTTGGGGGCAGAAGACTGGCAAAGCTGATCGCAACCAGTCATGGCAAGAGCGAGAACGCTTGCAGCAACAATCAATTTTTTGTTCATGTTATTCCTCTTTTTTGTTAGACGCCTTGAAAAATAGCAAAAATGTATACTTGTAGGACCAGTGGAAAATCTTTTTTACTAAAAGTTTTCATATATTATTGCACATCAATAGATAAGGATTTTTTCATGTGCGGAATTGTTGCGTATACGGGGCAGAATGAAGCCCTTCCTGTGCTTGTCGGTGGTTTAAAGAAACTAGAATATCGTGGTTATGACAGTTCGGGAGTCGCCGTCATTCAGGATGGCGCCATACAGACCGTAAGAGCCTCCGGTAAGATCAGCGCCCTGGAAGAAAAGCTCAAGAAGACGACTATCAAGAGCTCCATCGGCATCGCTCACACCCGCTGGGCCACCCACGGCG
>JAZLKH010000125.1:0-18840 GCA_045597545.1 Fibrobacter sp. | reverse complement strand
GGCTGATAATTACGAGGCTGTCATTCCTAACGAAAATGCGGAATCAAGTAGCAGCGTCAAGCCTCAAAGCAGTTCTAGTGATGACATATCTTCTTCCTCATCCGAATCCTTGTCTTCTGCTGAAGAGGAATCTAGCGGTAGCGTTGAGCCAGAAAGTAGTTCTTCTTCTGTCATTTCAAGTGGCAGTGAAGAATCTAGCAGTAGCTTTGACTCCAGCGGTAGTGTTGAGCCTGAAGGCAGTTCTAGCATTGTTTCCAGCTCCAGTGTTGAATCGAGTTCCAGCATTGTATCTAGCTCAAGTGTCGCTGAGTTTATTTGCGGCGAGTCCAAGATGGTTCGTGGATCCATCGAGTATAACACCGTAGAAATTTTGAATACCTGTTGGACTGCAGAGAACATGAAAAATGAATTGTCTAGTGTAGAAACTTTTACTTGCTACGACAATGATCCTGCAAACTGTGAGAAGTACGGCATGATGTACAGCTACGAGGCTGCAAGTTCCCTTTGCCCCACCGGTTGGCGTTTACCAGAGGTAACGGACTTGCAAAATATGCTGGATTACTCCGGAGAATGGAGCGAATTGGCCGGAATGTACTTGAAATCTAAGGACGGATGGGTTGGCGATGCCGAACCAGGAAATGATTTGCTAGGCTTCAATGCTTTGCCTGGTGGAGTTTATTCGAATAAATTTAGCGGACTTAATTCTGTTGGCGTTTGGTGGACATCGTCTAAGAAAACTGTAACCTCCCATTATGTACTTAAGTTGACCGGTGATGAAGATGCCTTTTATGCAGATGGTAATGCTTTAGAAAATGAGTATTATGCATCGGTCCGCTGTATCAAAAAATAACTAGTTCATAACCCTTTTAACCTTGCGAGAAAGTATGAATAACAGAATGCAGAAAATCATAGGCGCAGTTGGTTTTGCGAGTGCTTTTTTTACCCTCATCGCCTGTGGAGATTCCAATACAACAGAAACAGTTGTTGAAAAAGGGGCAACCGACATCGTTGCTTCTGTTGCAGATTTGCCAAAATGTACTACACAAAATGAAGGTGAACAGATCTTCGTTAAAGAAAATGGCCTAATTCGTTTTTGTTCCGATGGTAAGTGGTATGCTGTTGCCGGTGGCGAAAATGCAAGCTGCTCAACTGAAGCCTTGAAGGATTCTTCGGGCATCAAGATTATTTGCAACGGCGATTCCGTTGGCGTCGTGTTGAACGGAGCCAAGGGTGATCGAGGTGAACAAGGTATTCAAGGTGAAACCGGTGAAAAAGGCGAAGCCGGTGCCGATGGTAAAGATGGCTCTGTTGCTGCGGGCTGCACTGTAGAAACTCTCGCTGATGATAGCGGTCTTAAAGTGATTTGCGGTGGCGATTCCGTCGGTGTAGTATTGAATGGCAAGGATGGTGAGCAGGGAGTTCAGGGTGAAAAGGGTGACCAAGGAGAACCTGGTAAAGACGGCGTGGCCGGTGAAGGCTCTGCCTCCAGCTGCGCACTCGTGATAAAGGATTGCATTGTCCACGTAGCTTGTGACAAGGACACCGTTTCTCTAGATATCATCTCCAAGGAAGATGCTTGTAATGAAATCGCTATTCTCGATTCCGAGCAGGTGGCAATTTCTCTTGACTCCGTGAAGGGTGCCTCCCAGAAGGGTCCGTTCCTCAGCGGTTCCAAGGTACTGGTGAAGGAACTTCTTGATGGCCGAACACTTTCTCAAACCGGTAACAACTTCGACGGTAAAATTTTGAATGACAAGGGCGAATTCAAGATTACCGCCCGCATGCTTGTTTCGCAGTATGTAATGCTGGAAGCTACTGGCTATTACCGTAACGAAGTCACAGGCGAAAATTCCAATTCTCCGCTGACGCTTTTCGGCATTACTGATGTCACGACCCGCAACATCGTGAACATCAACCTACTCACGCATTTGGAATACGAGCGTGTCATCTATCTCGTGACTAAGGAGAAGATGAAGGTACTTGAAGCCAAGAAGCAGGCCCAGCAGGAAATCTTCGACATTCTCCATATTAATAATTCCAACTTCAGTAATTCCGAAGACCTCTCGATCGCTGGCTCCAGTGACGAAGACGGCGCACTGTTGGCATTCTCTATTTTGTTCCAGGGTGACCGCAGCGTTTCTCAGCTGACAGAACTCTTGACCCGCGTCTCCACCGCCATGGAAAAAGAAGGTAAGTGGGAAGACGCTGTCACCAAGGCTCAAATCGCAGACTGGGCCATGGCTGCCGACACCAGCGACCGTCTGGCCGACATCCGCGGCAAGGTGGATGCCTGGAAGCTGGGTTCCATGGTTCCGAAGTTCGAACCGTACATCAGAAACTTCTGGCGTGTGGAACATGGCCTTGGACTTTGCGGCGACTCCGTGAAGGTAGGAACCGTCGTTAAGCCCTCACAAGGTAAGACAAAGGCTGAAGTACGCTTCATCTGCGCCGAAACCGACGGCGATATCCGCTGGCGTATTGCCACAGACATAGAAAAAGATACATATGAATGGGCGGCGGGTAAGGATGGTGAAGTCAAAAAGGGCGACGTAACGGATACTCACTATCTTTATAATGGTGTAAAAAAAGAATGGAACAAAGCCTCCATGATAGAAACCGCTCTTTTAATGGGCTGTGTCGAAAGTCGAAAAGGAACATTCCACAAGGTCAATGGAGAATGGTTTATTTGCGAGAATCGTTCCTGGGAATCAACAAAGAATATCATTGTAGATACAGACGGCTGGATTCCGGGAAGTGACGGCGATGTAAAGAAAGGCGACAATACGGACGACTACTATGTATTTGATGAAATAGAAGGTAATTGGCGAACTGCAAGTGACAACGAAGTAAACCTTAATTTAAAGGGTTGTACAACAAAGCGTACTGGCGTAATGAGCCTTGCTTCTTCGGGAGACTATTATATTTGCCAAAATGTGGAACAATGCGAATACAATTGGAATACAGGAGAAAGCGTATGCACGACGCATCATTGGTCTTTGGTAGAAAATGATGTTGCATACAATACGTATGGCTATGTATGTGATGAAGAAGGAAAGATGGTCTTGGGCAAGGTTCATACGACATCATATTTTGTTTGCGATGCTGGAGAATGGCGTGATGCATCTATCACTGAAGAAACACTAGGTATAGCTTGTACGATGTCATTGCAAGGTCGCATTAGCAGCGATGACAAGTTGACTTGTGATAATGGCAGTTGGAGGGCTTCCGTATTTCTTGATTTTGCATTGGACGAAAAGAATTGGTTGAATCCAAATCAAGAATATGGAGTGCTTATAGATAACCGCGATGGCCGAGAATACAAAACGATTGATATCGGTGTTCATACATGGATGGCGGAAAACTTGAATTATGCAGACAGTGCAAGGTCGCCTTATTTAAGAGGGCAAACTCGTTGCAACGAACTCGATACAAAAGATTGCTTAAAGGGTGGTCGCCTATATTCTTGGACGGCTGCTGTAAATATTGATAGCAAGTGGCAAAAAACTTTAACGCAAAAGGGTACTATAACATCTCCTCACCAGGGAATTTGCCCTGATGGCTGGTTCTTGCCTGATACAATTGACTTTAGGCTGCTGTTGAACATGGTTGAAAATGATTATAACGCGTTAGAAGCGGTGATTCCAAATTATTGGCCTAATGCAACAAACTCCAGTGGCTTTTCAGCTTTGCCTGTACATAATTTAGCGTATGCATATTTCTGGTCATCTACTGAAGGTAATTTCTGGGATAACGGTACTAGCGCCCAGAACTTGGCCTTGTCTGCAGATAAGGAAGTCTTTGGGATTGGTGGTTACAATAGCTGCGGGAAGAATAGTAAAAATGCAATTAGATGTGTGAAGTATAACACGGAGTGTAATCTTTCTAATGAAGGGACTGTTGTTCCTGCGGGGGCTGCGCTTGCAACTTGTGAAAATGGACGTTGGCGCCAGGCATCTGTTTTGGAAAAAGATGTTTATGGGATAGAATGCAATGAAAATCTAAAACGAATAAAAGGATCCATCTATCCTGAAAATGAATATGTTTGTTTCAATGGCAAATGGCATTCTTCTAAGGAAATGGTGTGGACTCAAGATAACAAGGATGATTATCTTAATCCAGACATTGAATATGGTGTACTTCTTGATTCACGTGATCAGCAGGAATATAAGACTGTTACAATCGGAGAACTTACATGGATGGCGCAGAACTTGAACTATGCTGATAGTTCATCAAATGCAAACCTGAAAGGAAACTCCTGGTGTGTGAACGACAGTCCAGAATTGTGTGCCATGGGTGGGCGTCTATATTCTTGGACTGCAGTGATGAATTTGCCAAGTTCTTACAAGTATACCCAAGCATTTGAAAAAATTCAAAAAAAGCATAGAGGAATATGCCCGGAAGGGTGGCATGTTCCAAGTGTTGTAGAAATTGATAATTTGTATAACGAGGTTGAACATGATGCTAGTGCTCTGCAAGCTAAACATGTAGTAAACTGGAAAAATGCTTCAAATTCTTCTGGATTCTCCGCATTACCCTTAGGCTGGCGTTCTGGAAATATTAGCAACGACCTTGGAGAAATGGCGAATATGTGGGCGGCTGATGAAATTGATTATTCTTCTTATGCGTTTTCCAAAAACATCGAAATTACAGATCATTTATCCATTGGGGGCGCTCATGATTCAAAGGCTCACGGAATGTCCCTTCGCTGCGTAAAGGACTAAAATATGAATAGCGAAATCGTTAAATTTTTGGGCCTTTGGTGTTGCGTGTTTTATCTTAGGTCTCATAGCCTGTGGCGACAATGGGACAACCGAACAAATTTCCAACAACTATACAACCGGTCTTAATATGGAGGCGTCTGTATCTAAACAGCCTAAGAGTGACAAAAGCAATGAGGGAGAACGGATTGTCGTCAAAGAAGATGGTCTAATCCGTTTTTGCTCCGATGGCAAGTTGTATGCTGTTGCTAGTGGTGGAAACTCAAAGCTGTTCTACTAAGGCTTTAAAAGATTCCTCGGGTGTCAAGATTATCTGTAACGGTGATTCCGTAGGTGTCGTGTTGAACGGCAAGGATGGTGTTCAGGGGCTAAAAGGCGAAACTGGAGCGCAGGGTATTCAAGGTGAAAAGGGCGACGCCGGTACAAATGGTAAAGATGGCGTAGATGGAAAAGACGGCGTAGACGGTAAGGACGGAGAAACAGGTAAATCCTGTACCATGGTTCCCATGGCAAAAGATGCCGGCTACAGCGTGTACTGTGGCGATGAATACATTGGCGACTTGCTGAACGGTACCGACGGCAAGGACGGTGCAAATGGAGTTGATGGTAAGGACGGTGAAAACGGCAAGGATGGCTCCTCCTGCAATATGGTTGACAATGGCGATGAAACCGTCACCATCACTTGCGGTGACAAATCTTTCACGATTAAGACAAACGGCTCTGGTGACGTGACAGAAGAAGAAACTTTTGAAATCACCAACAGGAATGTGACCGGCGTGAGCCAGAAGGGCCCTTTCGTGAACGGTTCCACGGTTACGCTCTATGAACTCAGCAAGGTGAACATGAGCCAGACTGGCAAGTCGTTCATCGGTAACATCACGACGGACGACGGCCTGTTCAAGGTTTCCAACATCAACTTGACTTCCTCCTATGTGAAGGTGACGGCAAACGGCTACTACCGTAATGAAGTTACCGGCGACAAGTCCACTTCGCAGATTACGCTGAATGCGCTCACTGACCTCACGGACCGTGAAAATGTGAACGTGAATCTGCTTACACATCTGGAGTTCGATCGTGCCAACTACTTACTAAATGAGGATGGACAGCGCATTTCTACAGCGAAGAAGAATGCGAAGAACGATGTGTTCAACGCTTTCTATGTGAAGGGCATCAGCACTAATACAGAAGACTTGAACATTTTCACTGCGGGCGAGGGCAACGCTGCGTTGCTTGCAATTTCCATTTTGTTG
The DNA here is from genome assembly GCA_045597545.1 of Fibrobacter sp. GTDB lineage: Bacteria > Fibrobacterota > Fibrobacteria > Fibrobacterales > Fibrobacteraceae > Fibrobacter. The sequence goes on along the minus strand of JAZLKH010000125.1, from coordinate 12,872 downwards.
CAGGGCAACTTGAGCGATGCCGACCTTACTGCACGCCTGAGCGCATTCAGCACCGACCTCGAGACTGACGGAACCTGGGACGACAAGGCTACACGTGCAAAGATTGCGGACTGGGCCGACAGCGTGGACCTTGGTTTGAAGGGTTCGCTAACCCTGTCGAAGATCGAAAACAACGTGTCTGGCTGGGGCCTGGGAACTGTTCCCGCTTTCCAAAAGTACGTTCGTAACTTCTGGTACAGGGAATACGGTCTCGGTGACTGCGACGAAAGTAATGCGAATGTTGTTGTTCGTGATACGAATAGCAAGTCAGCCTACTATTCCAGTAAGTATGCCTATGATGGCAAAGATGATAAGAAGGTCCGCTTCATTTGTGACGAAAAGTCAAAATTATGGCGTCGTGCAACAGACCTCGAGAAGGATACCTTTGGCTGGGGTCATGATTTTGCGACTGGCGATGTGCGTAACGGTCGCGTGAACACGAGCCTTGTGTATGTCTATGAAGATGGCAACTGGAGACATGGAACTGCCATAGATAGCCTAATGTTCAAGCAGAAGGCCGATGGCGGCAAGGCCTGCACCAAGGAGGCCCTGAACGATACATCTGCTGTCAAGACAAACAACTTGTACTATGTATGTGCGGTTGGTGTTGCCGATACATCTTACCGCTGGGTCAAGGCCCCCGATATTTACAACGACACCTACGAGGCTCGTTCTGAATGTTCTGCTACAGGCAAGTATGGCGATGGAACAATCCTAGATGGTCGTGCAAATGCAGGTAACAAGTATGTTTGTGATGAAGGTGAATTTAGACCTGCAAATACGCTTGAAAAAAAACTCAAGCAAGGTTGTGCGTTGTATATGTATAGCAAAAATATTGTGAACAAAACTCATGAAAAGTCTGATTATGAATGTTCTGCCAACGGATGGATTATCCATAAAGAATCCATGGAATATGCTGGCCAGACTTACAAGACTGTTCGTATAGGAAAACAGACTTGGATGGCAGAAAATTTGAACTACGACCCGGGCGATGTTTCTGACATGGGTGAATACGCATGGAGTGGCTGCTATGACAATGACCCGGAAAACTGCATCACCTACGGTCGCCTTTACACCTGGGAAGTTGCCATGAATAAGGCGGAATGCGCCTATGGCAAGACTTGCAATCCGAGTGGCGTGCAACAGGGCGTTTGTCCCGAGGGCTGGCACCTGCCGACATTAGCTGAATTTGACACATTGCTCAATTTAACTGGTCAAAAATACAGCTGGTTTGCGAAAGACGATGTGTTCGGCTTTTCCTTGTTGCCGGCGGGCCGACGCGACAAGGGTAGCTTCAAGGAGCAGGGGAGTAGAGCTAATTTGTGGTCTTCGTCCATGGGTAGTGGTAACCTTGTGTACAATTTTGGCGCGACCGAGTCGTATGCGGCGAGCACTAACCAGAGCATTCCAACGTACGCCTACTCTGTCCGTTGCCTCAAGGATTAGTATGGGAATCTACGTCAATCCAGGTTTTGCTCTTTTGGAGCGTGCAATCAACTCGCCGATCTATGTTGACTAGTCTTATGCTATTGCCGAAATCAATAGATTGGTGAACACGACCAACAACATGGTCTTCGATGAATGCAAACGCCAGTATGACGGCTACAACCTGAACGGCGTCGAAATTTACAATTCCAATTCCGTGGTCGTCACCATGGATAACTTCAGAACCAAGAACGATGTGTTCACCTACGTGATGCACATCGACAATAACGAGGGTACTTAGATAATTTGCAAAAAGCTCTTGGTGATGTGCCGAGAGCTTTTTTATATTCTTGGTCGATGTCTTATTTGGTAAAGCTAGACGACGTTTCTTTCCGCTATCCGGGAGCCAGCAAATGGTCCCTTTCCTCGGCGAACCTAGAAATTCCCCAGGGGAGTTTTTTCGCTTTACTCGGCCCTAATGGTGCGGGCAAGACGACACTCCTACGACTCCTCTGCGGGCGCTTTCCCTGCTTCCATGGAAAATTGGACATCGCTGAACCCTTTAAGGGCAAGAACGGTTTTCTGGATCCCTCCGTCTACGGAGTGCTTCTTGAAAATCCAGGTATTTATCCGAAGCTTTCCATAGAGGAGTATCTGGCTTATTTCGCCGGCTTTTACGGCTTTGGTGAGTCCGGTACTCGCGAACAGAGGAATATCCGCGAACGGATGGAACGTTTTTCCAGAAAACTGGACCTTCCTTCCTTGTCGACGAAAATGTCCTCACTGTCCCTGGGAAATCGCCAAAAAGTTCAGGTGCTGCGAGCCATGCTCCCCAATCCAAGGCTCCTGATTTTGGACGAACCTGTGGCAAATCTCGATCCCATCTCCCGTGAAATTGTCTGGTCTCTGATTTCGGATTGGCGCAAAAATGACGGCGGCACGGCCATCGTCTGTTCTCACATCCTTGCAGAGATGGATGCCGAGGCTACCGACTTTGCGATTATCGACAAGGGACAGGTGCTGCGCAGCGGAACCGTCGGCATAAGCCAATCTCAACAAAATTGCGGAAAGTCCGTGAAAGTTGACTTTGCGGAATCGGTTTCGCTGGATCAGGTAAAATCCGCATTGGAGGCTGCCGGAATTTCGGTGGACGCAGTTTCCCTGCCCTCCAGCGGTCTGTCGGAACTCTATCAGCAGACCGTTCGCAATATTTAAGAAACCTTTGCTAGAACGTCTGCGACAAGTCGAAGGCGAATCGACCCCAGGCGAAGTCCTCAAGACTCCAGTTGTCTAGGTGCTTCTTGAAGGCGTAATCCAATCTGAAAGTGAGGAACTGCCACTGGTAACGCAGTCCTAGGCCAAGGCTTTCATTTGCTTTTTCCGCATAGATAGGGTCATTGTCCATAATCTTCGTCCAGTCGTAGAACTGAACAATTTGCCACTGCTTTGCCGATTTCCACGGTAAGGCCCAGCGAATTTCTTCGTTAAGCCTAAAGTACATGGGGGTGAGCCCGGTGTTGATGACGGTGTCGCCCTCGTCAAAGGATTCGTAGCTGGCATAGATACTGCGGAATCGGTAACCGCGAACGGACCTGGAACCGCCTTGGTAGAATACGCGGGCGTCGTCTTCCAAGGCCTTGGCAAAGAACTTGCCCGCACTTCCGCTTAGGGCTCCGTAGAAGGTCCAGAACAGGGGGAAGTAAAGGTTCGTCGTTGCTTCGCCGTAGGTGTAGGGGGCTCCAATCATAGTTAGGTTGGTAAGGTCGCTTCCGTCCCAGTTTGTGCCTGCGCCAATGGTGGGGGCGAATCGAATGCCCTTTGTGGGGTTGAAGTAGTCATTGGTGTAGTCGAAGGTCAATGCAATTTCGCCTTTTAGCTTGAACATCTCCTCGGTCATCTTGTTCACGTAGCGGGTATCCAACGTTCCGCGGAATCGAATATGCTGGGTAATGCCGAAAGTCAGGTCACCGCGGTTGATGATTTCGTATCGTTCTTCGATGCTGTCGGGATAGGCGGGCGGGGTAATCTTTTCGTGGCTCAGCGTTAAGCGGTCCTCAAATCGAATAGCCGTAGGAATGAAGCTGAAAGATGTTCCGAATAACAGCGGATTGGCGTAACCGAAGGAAAGCTCCTGCTTGTGTTGCGCCACCAGGAAGTTGCCCGAAAATTCATTGAATCGTCCAAAGAAATTCTTATGACGAGCGTAAGCCTGCGCACCAAAACCATAGATTTCTTCATAGAAGAATCCATAGCGGGTTTCGCCCGGTACACGTTCCTTTACGGTTAGGTAAACATCGGAAAGGCCGTCCGACCTTAAGGAGTCCGCCATTTTAATCTGGGTAAACAGCTGTGTAGAAAACAGCTTTGACTTAAAGGAATTGTACTGGCTTCCGTCGATGACTTCTCCGCGAGGAATTCTCCATAACGAGGATAACCAGGCCGTATCAGTAAGGCCTTCTTCATTTGTCTGCTGTTGGCTTCTGTTGCTGGATGAACGCTGAGTAGCGCTGACCATGTTCCCCATCATCACCTTGGCTCCGGGGGTAACTGTAATTTCTACGTATATCTTTTTCTTCGTCGTATCCAAAAGCTCTACAGAAGACACATAGGCGTGCAGGTAGCCTTCCTTTCGATAGGCCTGCTGAATATTTTGCAAGTCCTCGGAAATGTCGTCGTGATTGTAGTAACGATTCCTCGAAATGCTAAGGTCCGCTTCATTGATGTCTATGCGGGAATCTTCCGGGATAATCAGCTTTACGCCATTGAAGCGGTAACGCTCGCCGTCACGGATGTCAACGATGTACCCTCGACGGATGCTGTCCTGCGTAATGATATCTCTCTTGATATCCAATATCAAGTCCAGACTGTAGTAACCGCGAGAATAGTACAGTGCCTTTATGTTTTCCAGGGACAGGCGCATCAAGAAATCCTGCTTTGTCGTGTCCATCTGGCCGAATTCCTCGGGAATGTCCAGCTGTTCTTCTAGCTGAAAATTGGAGAAAGCCTTGTTGCCGTGAATTTCAAGGTACCAGGGATGCTTCACCTCGTTTTCGGCGAATGCTATCGTGGAAATAAGTATCAAAAGGAGTACAAAGATTTTTTTCATTTTTTTGCCTCCGGTTGATTTTGCTGAACATTGATTTCTTCACATCGTCCAATACCGAGTAGACATGGGTTCCAGTAACGATATACGTAGTTGATACCGATATTCTTTTCCAGACGGTTGTCGTTGCTTTCTGTACCGGTGTTGGTCAGGTATTGTTTGGAAATGAGTAATGCGTTTAGAGATAGTGTGGGTGAAATGTGGTTCTGGTGGGAGAATTCTGCTTCCTGGAAGAAGGGGAGCGTGTAGTTCACGCCAAATTGCAGAGCCTGATCATAGGTTGGGTTGTCGCTCTGATCCTGGGTGTAGCCAAAGACCAGGCTCAAGTTCTTGACCCAGCGGTCAAGAGAAATAGGAACCTTCACGAAGCTGGAGTCCTTGTCGTTCATGGCGGTGCTTTCAAAAAGCATCACCTTCATTTCGATATCGCCGATGTAATCGCCACCGAGGGTTTTGTTTGCAGTTGTAGAAATCACCTTGCCTATGGCCTTGCCGGCAAGTTCGTTCCAGTCGGTTTGTTCTCCGTTATCATCCGCGATGCAGCCTAAGAATATGTTGTAGTAAATGGCTGCGGAGGATTCCATACCGCAGTTCGAAGACGGAATGGGCTGCGGATTGGTGATCGTTCCTTGAATGTCCAAGTTGATGGGACAAGTCTCGTTTTCGTTCTCTGCAGTCTCGGTACAGTAGGGAAGGTCCTGGCTACTGTTAACGTCGATGACGCCGTTTTGCCAGGGAACATCGTTCCAGGATACCTGGAAAGAATTCAAGCTAAATTCGTAGATGTCCTTAACGCCGATAAAGCCTGTGTTCGAATTGGCGATGTCACCTCGGAGCAATGGCCTTGTTGTGTTGCCGAGGACCCAGACGTCCAGCGTGAAGGGGAATGTGGCAAAGGGGGTCACGATGGCTACAGAATCGTTTTGAGAGTCGCTGACGTGGACAGACAGGTTGATTGGGCTTGCTGTTGAAAGCTTGGTTTCCTGAACTTCTTTTTTGCGCAACTTGGCTATGGCGTTGTTGAAAGTGGTCAGGTACTTGTCCAGTGCCGATGGTGTGACTTCTACGCTAAAGTCTCTGTAGTATACCAGCTTGTCGATGGAAATGTTTCCCGTAATGGAATTGTTCTGAATGAGTCCTTCGCGGCTATGGGGAATGACAAATCCAATGTTTCCGTGGGCTAGAGCTTCTGCGTGACCGTAGACCTCGCTGTTGAAGACGTAGGAAATCTGTGGAATTTCCGCGGTAATGGACAAGTCGTCTTCACCATCCTCCATGTGCCCGTTAATACTCTTTAAAATTAGTTGCTGGTCGTCAAAGTTCAAGGTGTACTGCTGCGAAGAAACGTCTATGGCCTGCAGTTTCATGCTGTCTAGGCTAAACTGGATGGTGGCGTTGATAGATTCTCCAAGGGAGTTTCGTGTCCCGGCTTCAAAAATGTTCAGCAAACCGTTTTCCAGTCTGCCCCTAACGTGAATTGGCAACTGTAGATTCATCTTCGGTGGCTGGTACCTGGTGGAATCGGATCTGATGTCTGCCGTGATTCCCTTCAGGCCTTTTCTGAAGTCCGCAGTGATGTCCGCGTGCAAGTCCGTGTTCGTGATTTCGCTGATTGTCTTGGGTATGTACCAGGAGCCGTTGGCATCAAGAGTTCCCTTGAACGTCAGGTTGTTGTCCACATATCCCTCGGCCCAAAGAGTTCCTCCGTTGTCGCTTCCATGGGAAAAACTCAAATGGTGCTTTTCGCTAAAGATGTGATCCATGATGACCTGGGTGTTTCCGGCCCAGCCGCCGTTGCCAATGTCTAGGTACGAATTCAGCTCAATCTTGTCGCCTTCCGCAAACAAGTTCATCTTCTTGATGCTGAGTGCATTGGACTGTATCTTGTTAAAGGCGATGTCCATGAATTCCAGATTACCGATAAGCCCATCCCCCTCGTTGTAAGCCAATTCACCTGTAATCATACCCGAGGTGAAGGTGGAGTCGTTAAGGGGTTCCAGCAGTAGCGGTATGCTGAATTCCTTCGACGAAATCCAGGCGTGCAGCACCTGTATGGGCAAGAAGCTGGTTGGCTTGAAATCCGGATTGGAATCGTTGGGAATGATGAAAGCCGCGTTGGCTTCGACGGAGTTCTTGTTATGGGCGGCGTTGAGCTTGTCAACGAAAATGGTATCTCCGTTTTGCCTTGCGACAAGATCTGTTGACACGTTGAATGCGTCCAGTTCTCCATCGATCGAAACTTCCGCCTTGCCGATGTTGTTGTCGAAGTCCTGATGCCATTCGCCGGTAACCTTGCCGTTGATTTTCTCGCTGATCTTTATATCCGCAAAGGGAACCGTGGCGATAACCGCCTTGTCTGCCTTTACGTCAAGAGTAATCGTATCTCCTATACCGATGTAGGCGCTAGCCTTGCCTCCGTGGCGCTGGGTCAGATTCCAGGATGTATGGGGATGGGGGTCGTCCCACTTGACGTCGCCGTCGAAGTCGTATGTCTCGCTGGGAGTGTAGATTATGCCGTTGCTGAAATCAATCCCCTTGGTGTCCAGGGCTAGCATAACCTGCATGGAATCGGCTGTGATATGGTAGACGTAGGGGACTGTGTCGAACTTTGCCAAAATCCTCAACTTGTGCATGTCGAAGGAGCCGTAGAACTTGGTCTTTCGCAGAACCAGGTTTCCGTGAGTCCAGTCCAGGGCCCAAGGTTCATAGGGCGAAATGTCTGCGACGAAGGTGATCATCAATGAATCTTCGAAGTCCAGCTGGGCGTCAAAGAACGAACCCTGGCGGGTTTCGATGTTGGCGTTGATTCTGTTGCCGATTTTTTCTGCGGATGGGATCTCCAGGTCCAGCGGCATCATCTGCGGGCCGAACATGGCATTCATATTCTCGACCTGGGCTTCGAAAGTGCCGTCCAAATTCTTGTCGAAGTCTCCTCTGAGGTGGATGGATCCGCCCTCGTCGTTTTCCATGAGGATGTCTGTGCTAAAGTTGTTCTGGTTGCCGTTAAGCTTGATGGTGATGTTCTCTGGTTCCAGCGGCCACAGTGCGCCTACTCTTGTTTGAATCGTTGCATTGTACTTGGTGGATTTCTTCTTGGCGTCCAACTCCACATCCGCCTGCACGTTCAGTTTTCCTATGCCGGGGAGCGCCTCCGGGATTTCAAAGGGAAGCCAGTCCTCTGGGGAGCTTACAGTGAGATTTGTTTTCGTCTTGACTACGGCGAGATTGTTCTTTGGGGCCTTGGCTTGGACAACCAAGGAATCCTTGGCGGTTTTAATCTTTGCCTTGGCTACGAGCTCGGAGGATGCGAAGTCCGCCTCAATGGCTATGGAGGCGGGACTCGTTACATAATCTCCAGTCACCTTGTCCAGTTTTACTCTTGCGGCCTTTTCCCCCTGGCTTTGGATGTTCAGTCCCGAAACTTCCCAGTGCATGTCGTTGGATAACTTCACGTTGGCTTGCCCAATGCCCACCTTTAGGGGAATGGGAAAACTCAACTTCTCGGGAACGGCGGGATTTCCCTCTGGTGCGTTACCTACTTTTTGTGCCGCTGCGTTATCGGGAAGCTGGACAAATGCGTCTACGGAATCCAGATTCAAGCTGGCGCCTCGATTGTCTCCTAGAATTGTCACGTCCAGCAGGGGGTTCACCACCTTGATTTCGGTGCCGTCTACAGAAACCCTCACCGAATCGAAGGAGTGGGTGAGGAGTCCGTCCATCTTATGTCCGTAGGGGGATATGGTGACTCCTGCAATGGTGTGGGGAGTTGAAAGGACCTTCTCTATAAATGCACGGCAAAACCAGACGCCAAGGGCAATGGCGCCAACCACAACTGTTGCCATGACAGTTGTTCCTAGGAATGTTGAAGGTTTCTTTCTCAACGTGTTCAAAGTATAGAAATACATGGTTTGCAAAAAAAAGAAACTGCCTAAAAGAAGTGCTAAATCATTGATGCTCAATAAGTTACGTTTGTTTTATGTGTTAATTTGTGCAGTGTTTTTATCCCGGCAAGGCCACTTTGGAGTAATATCTTTATCCTTTTTCTGTTTTGGAAGTGTGTTTTTTTTCTATTTTCGCAAAAAAGGGGGTTTTATTATGAAGAAAACCATGTTTAAAATCGTGATGGCTCTGTCCTTGATGCTGACCTCGGCGCTGTGGGCGGTCGATAAGGTTTACCTGGCTCCGGTCGGAATTACCGGTTTGCACCAGGATTACAGTATCGCCTCGTCAAAATTGATGAAGGCCTACATCGAAGATGATGGTCGCTTCATTCTCGTAGTCGGTAGCGATGCTGATTCCGTGACCTCGGAAAACCAGGAACGAATCAACCAGATTGCCAAGGACAAGGGTTGCACCAAGTTCATCATCTCTGAATTCACCCGCCTAGGCGAAAATGTGATTCTCTCCTTCAAGCTGTACAACGTGGATAACGAGGCCCCCATCTGGAGTGACCGCCTCAAGGCCAAGGACCCCGATGACTTTGATCCCATTATCCAGCGTGTCGCCCGTAATATCGGCACTAAGAAGAAGGCCGCCAATGACGATGACATCTATACCGTGACGGACCAGGAAACCAAGACCCTTAAGCGTAAGGGAGTCAGTTCCTACGTTGGTTTGGGCATCGGCGGCTACATGACCGTGCAACCTGAAGTTCAGGTTTTGCCGGGCTTCAGCCTGTTCTGCATGTACGATGCCCAGGTTATCTTCTTTGGTGCGGATTTCAACATGTATGGAGTCGATGGCGATGCCAGCATCGAATACTATGACGGCGATCTTGCCGTTTACTATCCCTTTGGATCCAAGGCCGTCACTCCCTATGTGGGTGGTGGTATTGCCTACAGTGTTACGGAATACAAGAATTACGACGATGACTACTATTACGACTACGACTCCTTTGAAAAGAGTGGTCTTTCTGCCTTCGTAGGCGGTGGCGTTCTCTTCAATCGCTCCAGCCGTGTCCTGTTTGACATCCAGGTCAAGTACCTGTTCAATATGTACAAGAACCAGATTGTGGAAACTCAGAAAAATGCTAAGGGTGGCTTCGATGTCCTGGAAAAGACTCACGCTATCCATGGTCTGGTATTCCGCTTCGGTTTGGGATATGGCTTCTAGTCAAATCGTATTGCGCTTGTTGAAGGGGTTCATCCTTTTGACATGCGTTTTTTCTTTGTCGAGCTGTTTTTCTGGCCGCTCCACCATTAGAGCCTCTGATGGTGGTTCTTATGATATCTATGGTGATGGCGTGTACCTTTGCAATACTAGAAGTGATTGCTCCGTAACCACCCGAGGGACTAGAGGTCGCGTGCTTTTGGAGGCCGTCCAGGGTGAAGATGTTGTGGGCACAGAAACTGTTGAACGTAGCATTACGCTTGCCAGTATTTTGTGGATGCCGCTAACGTATTACACGTCCATTTTTCTGTACAGGGCCTATCCCGATGAAATAGAGATTAACGTCGTCAAGGATAGAACTTTGCCCTTGAAGGGCAAGCCCGCGGCAGTCTGGAAAGATGAAGATCTTTCTGCGCCTAGGAATAACGGAAGTGTTTGGGAAAAACCCTTGTATTAGTTAGGTTTTAAGAGGAATACAATGAAATTTCAGCTGTTGACTTTGTCTGCTGTGGGCCTGCTGGGCTCCTTGTTCTTTTCTGGTTGCAATGGTGTTGGAGACAAGGATTCCTTGTTGGCTCGCATTGACAATGAGAGCGTGTACAGGGAGGATTTGGATATGCTCCTTGACGGTGCAAGAAAGCCTGGAACGTCAATGGATGTCTACCTCTATGAAAACCTTTATTCAAAGGCGGCATTGGCATCAAGGGCTTTGGCGGAGTATCCTGAAATTCAAAAGGAATGGGATGCCTATTTCAACGAGGTAAATCCCCGTATTCTGATGATGGTATACCAGCGTTACTTCGCCATGGAATGCCTGATGTATTCTGAATCTGAACTGCGCCGTTATTACGATGCGAATAGGGAGTTGTTTGCTTCCGATTCATCCGGCGACTATCATCGTGTTCGCGGGGATGTGGCTGTTCGCTATCATTTGTCTAAAAATGCAGACAAGTTTGCGGGATATCTTAAGGAAAATGGTGTAGGCTCTTCTGCGGAGGATACTGCTGCGGCTGCATCGAAGTTTGCCGACGAATACCGCCTGCAGCTGAGGGAATCCTTAAGCAAGGCCGTACGCGAGGATTCTCGCATAAGAATGCATAGCTTGCCCGCTGTTGATGAAAAGGCTTATTACGAGGCACATAGGAACGAATTCATGACCGTTCCCGGGTATGAGCTGTACCAGGTCCAGATGTCCGATTCTGCGGCTTTGGCTAAGTTGTTTGCAACAAGCCCCAGTTTGAATGACTTCAAAAAGATGGCCGTTGCCAAGGACCAGAATAGGTTTACCGCAAAAGATAGTGGCTATGTCGGTGTGGTAAAGAGGGATTTCTCCTTGCCTTATGGGATTGGCATGGTTAGATCTTTGTCCACGGTCTTGGATGGTCAGTCTGTGGGTTATGTTACGCCTGTTCTTCGTGGCGATGTGGCAAACCAGTATCATCGATTCTATTTGGCGGCCCGAGTGGACTCCCAGGTTAAGGATTACGATCGTGTTAAGCAGGGCCTAAAAAACCGCATTGCTAATGGCGATGTGGTGGATGTGGATCCGTCCTTTGTTGTTCTTTCCAAAAATGGACAGACTATTTTTACCGAGGCCGACCTTGTAAAGTTCAATGAAAAATATTACAAGCGACCGTTGACCATGGTTTCCCATGAACGCATTGTTAAAATGCTGGCAGAGGCGTTCACCTTTGCGGAGTTTGCCAAGGATCAAAAGCTGGAACATAGCTGGGAGTATCGAGCCCAGGTTCGACTGGCTCGACTGGACTTCATCGTGGAGGCCTACAAGGAACATAAGCTGGCTTTAAAGGATGTTCCTGAAGATTCCCTGAGGCATGTCTTTGACAGGGTCGGCAGCCCCTTCCATGCAGGTTATGATTTTGAAAAAGCGAAGGATGATATCCGTCAGTTGTTGTCCTTTCCCATGAACTTGTATAAGCGCGAGTATTTCTACGGGTATAGGATGATTTATTTGGGGCAGACCTTTGATCAAAGTCTTGCTGCTATTTACTCCAAGCGAGCCGATGAATATGCGAAACTTTGGATGCAACGCCAAAGCGCCGAAGCCTACACGGCTGCCAAGGTACATCTTTATGACGCATCGATTCCTGAGTACAAGCCCGTTATGTTGAAGGAGGCCTTGTTGGCTAAGGCGGACTCCCTGTACAAGGCTGGTCAGCGAGAATCAGCCTTCTACGAGTATCGCAAGGTGATGTTTGCTTATGCCGAGGATGACGAACTTTTCCAGAAGGTGGCGTACGAAATGGCTCAGCTGCAGAACGAAAACGACGAATTCTTCGAAGCTGAAGCTGAATATTACGCCTTCTACCGTATGTGGCCCGAAAATCCCAATGCGGAAAAAGCCATGTTCGGCCGAGGCTTTGTCCTGAACGAAAATATCGGAATGAATGACGTTGCCCTTAAGGTTTTCAAGGAGTTTTTGGAAAGGTACCCGAACAGCGAGCTCAAGGAGTCCGTTGACTGGCTAGTCAAGGATATCGAAAGTAACGGCAAGTTGTCCGATGATTTGAAGAAAAAGATTAGTACTGAACCGTAGGAATGGTGAAAATGTACAAGGAAAGGCTCTTTTTAACCCTCTCTCTTGTCTTTATTCCTTTGTCGTTTAGCCTAAAAACCTATATTTAACGCACTCACATTAAAAGGTGGTATATACTATGGAAATGACTTTCGCCATGATCAAGCCCAACGCCGTCAAGTCCGGCCTCGTTGGTCAGATTATTGCCCGTTACGAAGCTGCAGGCCTCTCTGTCTGCGCAATCAAGATGCACCAGATGTCCAAGAAGGATGCTCGTGGTTTCTATGCAGAACACGTCAAGAAGCCCTTCTTCCCGGAACTGGAAGCCTACATGACCAAGGGCCCGTCCGTGATGCTCGCTCTGGGTGGCGAAAATGCTATTGCCAAGGTTCGTGCCATCAACGGCGCTACCAATCCTGCCAAGGCAGAACCCGGTACCCTCCGCTACGATTTTGCTCCTTCTATGACCGAAAATGTGGTTCACAGCTCCGATAGCCCCAAGAGTGCTAAGCGTGAACTGGACTTCTGGTTCACCAAGAAGGAACGCTACGCCTACGAAGCCGCAAGCAAGAAGGCTTGCTGCATCCTCTAATGTAGGTCGGATCTAAGGTTTCAAACAAAAAAGACCCTCTCAAGGAGACACAAAACAATGCAATGGAT
>JAZLKH010000124.1:0-3688 GCA_045597545.1 Fibrobacter sp. | reverse complement strand
TCGATGTCAAAGCGTTCCACGCGCTTTTCGATACGCGGGTCGTCGCTCTTGGTTGCTTCGATAAAGATGCAGTGTGCAGGGCAAGCTGCAGCGCACATGCCGCAGGCAACGCAGCGGGGCGTGCCATCGGCGCGCAGCATCAGACGATGCTTGGCGCGGTAGTTGCGAGGAATATCCGGCTGACCTTCCGGGTAAGAAATGGTGGGAAGTTCTTCGTAGCGGAAGAAGCCGCGGGCGGCATGCTTCAGCGTAGTGAACAGGCCACGAAGGCATTCGTAAACGTAGAGACGTTCCACCCAGGTCATGGGCTTTTGCTTAATTACGCGAGCCATTAGTTACCTCCCAAAAGCTTTGCGACAACGGCGGTCACAATGAGGTTCAAAATAGCGATGTTCAGGATAATCTTCCAGCCCAGGTGCATGGTATGGTCATAGCGGAAGCGCGGCAGGGTCCAGCGAACCCAGATCCACACCCAGCAGAACATGACGCTCTTGATGACGAGCACCAGCAGGTGGATGAGAGCTGTGCCAAGGGCAGTGCCAATGGTATTGACGCCTGCAGCGGTGTGGGCGATTTCCGGAGTGTAGAACATCCAGGAGCAGATACCACCGGCGATGAGCACGACGGTTGCAACCCAGGCCACCAGCTTGTACAGCTTGTATTCCTGAAGCACTTCGAAGCGGTGGGTCTGCTTGGTAGCAGCCAGCTTGCGAGAGTAGCGATAAAGCATGTGGAGGAAAGCAAGAGCGAAGAAAGCCAACACCCAGCAAAGGATAGCCAAGGAGCCGCCCATGTGAGCCTGAATGGTCTCAGTGGTCACGAACGGAATGGAGTAGCCACCCAGGAACAGTGTCGCGATAAGGAAACTGTTGATGCAGATGTGGGAGTATTCGCCCATGTAGAAAAGACCGAAGTGCATGGCACCGTATTCCACATGGTAACCCGCAACCAGTTCCGGTTCACCTTCGGCTGCATCAAAGGGAGCACGACCAGTTTCGGCGATGCTTGCGATGAGGAAGCAGATGAAGGCGATGGGCTGAGCGACGATACCCCAGACGTGGTGTTCCTGCCAGCTAACGATGTCAGTGAGGTTGAAGGACTGGGTCAGCACCAGCATGCCCATAAGGCAAAGGCCGAGGCAGACTTCATAGCTGATGGTCATTGCCGTGGTACGCAGGGAGCCCAGGTAGCTGTACTTGGACTTGGAAGCCCAGCCAGCAAGCACAGCACCGTATGCGGACAGAGAAGACAGACCGAACAGCAGCAGAACGCCAACGTCGGAATCCAGAATGGAGCCGGAGATGCGAACTACGTTTCCACCCCAATCAAAGACCATGGGGCCGAACCAGGGAATCACGCAGGGGCTAAGGAACACGATGGCAAACGGAATTGCCGGAGCTGCGTAGTAAAGGATCTTGTTGGAGCCCTTGGGCGCAAACATTTCCTTGAAGAACAGCTTGGCGCCGTCGCACATGTTCTGCACATAGCCGAACAAGCGAATCTTGCCGAAGTACGGGATCTTGATGTAGGAACGGTTCGGGCCCTGACGGTCCTGCATGAAACCGGCGCCGCGGCGTTCCATAGGAATGAGCAAGAGGATGTAAAGGACCGGCACGAAGCAGAAGGCGAACTTCGCAATCGTGATCAGCCATTCAACCCAGGATTTGGATTCGATGATATCCATTATGCGTTACCTCCATCGAGGGGCTTGCCAGTGCTCTTGATGCAATCGTAAGCGAGGCCAGCGAGGGCCGGGGCGTATTCGCCAGCCTTCTTGAAGGCTTCGAATGCGCATGTGAAAGGCTTGCCGGCGAGTTCGGAGAGAACTTCGTAAGCCGGGCGGAGCGCTGCATCGGGGCAAGTGGGTGCGGCATTCAACTTCTGCAGAAGGTTGTTGCAGTTCACCATGGTGCCCTGGACTTCGCTCCAGTGCTTGATACCGAAGGCCAGAGTGGACTTCTTGGCGGTTTCGTTATCGAAGGCGGAAAGGGCGATGCGGGTAGCAATCTTTTCGAGGCCCTTGGCTGCGGCAGCGTCTTCGCCGAAGAGGTCGGCGTTAACGGTGAGGAGCACATTGAATTCGCCAGCACGCTTGACCAGGTCTTCGAGGCTATTGTCTGCAATGCCCAGAAGCTTCATGCCGGCGCGGTTGGCCAGCGGGTCGCCGCTCATGGCAATACCATCTGCAGCACCCACCTTCTTGAAGGTGCCGCCGAAGATGTCGGAATTTGCACCCAAGGTTTCCTTGAGCATCTTGGCTGCGGCGAGGTCTTCGATGGTGCAGGAACCACCTACGACAATGGCGACCTTGCCTTCCTTGACAGTTTCCCTGATGACATTGATGCCACCAGTTGCAGGCAGACGATTCTTGCTGAATTCCTGGAAGGCAAGACGAGTGGTGTTGCTGATCCAGCTGCGGTTCACTTCGGGGTTGCAGCGGGGCATCATGCGGTAGGTGCGGCCATCGGCGCGGTCCAGCCAAATGTTGGCGCCCAGGGCGTCGTCCATGGAAATGGTCGGAGTGTGGCTCAGGAGCCACACGCGCTTCTGGAAGCGGAAGTACTTGGCGGTCATGGCGCCAACCGGGCACACGTCGGTGACGCAGAGGTCGTATTCGTGGTCCAGCTTTTCGCCGGGGAAAGTAGTGATGTAGGTGTGGTCTGCACGGCCAGCCAACTGCAGCTGTTCAGAGCCTGCGATGGAACGCATAAAGCGTACGCAGCGGTCGCACTGAACGCAGCGTTCTTCATCGAGGAGAACGCGGGGGCCCAGGTCGACGTGCTTACCGCCACGGACCTGACCCTTGGAGTCGATGAACTGGTGAGCCGGATTACCGTGGTAGTTCTTACCGTATTCCGGACGCATGCGGGATTCATTCTGACCCGCCTCCATGTAGTTTTCCTGCAGGGTGCATTCGCCGGCCTTGTCGCAGATGGGGCAGTCCAGCGGATGGTTCACCAGCATGAATTCCTGAGTGGCCTTGCGGGCGTTCTTGACGCGAGCGCTGGAGGCCGGGGTATAGATCTTCATGCCCGGGGCAACCGGAGTGTAGCAGGCAATCACCAGCATTCGGCCACGAGGACCTTCCTGTTCGACCAGGCACTGGCGGCAGTTACCAGATACCGGGAGGTACGGATGGTAACAAACGTGAGGAGTTTCAATCCCGACAGCCTTGAGGGCTTCGAGGAGGTTTGTATCGCCGGGAACCATCACGGCCTTGTCATCCACGAAGATTTCCACCTTCGGGCTGTTCTCGGTCGGGAGTTTCGGCATGTTATAGAAGTTACTCATAATTGATTACCAGAAAATTCCAGGACGATAGTTTTCTTGAACACGGGGCTTTGCGTGATCCGGATTCTTGGCGATGTATTCGTCGAAGTCCGCACGGAACTTCTGGGAATAGGCGCTAACCGGGCCACCCAGGGAAACAGACAACGGACAAATGGTCACGCCGCCAAAGCCGGTGGTAAGGCTCTGCATAAGTTCAACGTCGCCATCGTGGCCCTTGCCATCGACGATGAGGTTGAGCATACGGTGCAGAAGACCGGTACCTTCGCGGCAGGGAGTGCACTGGCCGCAGGATTCGTGGCTGTAGAAGTTACCAAGCACGTTCAGCAGGTCCACCATGTTGTGAGTGTCGTTGATGACGATCATGGCGCCGGAACCGAACATGGTCTTCATGGAGGCC
>JAZLKH010000123.1:0-19481 GCA_045597545.1 Fibrobacter sp. | reverse complement strand
GGATATCCTTGACGGACAAAACTCCCCTTTGCGAACTTTTAGCGGTCAGCAAGACTGATAAACAGGAAAAGGAAGGTGAAATCACGCTTGATTTGTTTGACAGTCTGTTTTTAAGTTAAATTTTTAGTGGACACTAGTGATCCAGAATCCATCTTGGCATGAGGCATAGACATTTTCTGTTTCGACGAAAACAGAATCACCCTGATGCTCCTTATCGCACTTACCTAGCGAAGAAACACTTTCATAATGTCCACCGACATTGGACGAGGAATCATCTCCGCATCCTGCAAACAGGAATGCCATAAGCGCCAGACAAAGGTAAATCTTGTTCATTTTTTACAAATCCAAAATTTAATCTACACGCACATAATGTAAAAAACTTTCAAAATAAATTCGTAACAATCACGTTTTCGACTTTTAAAAAAAAGGCTATGTTCTTTCAAATAGCAGACCTAATTAGACCATTTTTTAGTATTATTTTCAGTAAATTCAACATAAAAAGGCAGTTCTACACTCTAATAGAACATAGCCAAAATCAAAAAACTAGAACAGCGTTTTCACGCCCACGCCTACAATTCCGTCCAGGTAGCTTTCGCCATTGCGAAGGGCGTAGTAGAAGTTGACGCTCCAGTTTTTGCGATACTGGGTAAAGGCGAGGCCGTAATCCTGTTCTCTGGTCCAGCCGTGATTTGTCGCAGGGCGGTAAAGGCCCGGCATATAAAAGCCTTCGATGCTCAAGTCATAGCCGTCCTGCCACATCAGAGCCAATTCACTGTAGCCATAGGCACGGGTGCGAACCATCTGGTATTCCACTCCCTTGAAGCTGTTCATTCCTCCCAGCGCAAAAAGATCGGTTCGTTTCAGGGCTGCGTCCGTCGAGAAAATGCTACCTGCCGCGCCAGAGAATCGAGCAATAAAATTCTTGTACACAGGCATGTAACGGATTACATTGGCCGAAACCATCAAGTAGTTATCCAGGGAATCGGGGCGATCCATCTTGTAGGTCAAGGAGCCTTTCAAGTTCCAGCCACTTCGAGGCAAGGCAAACCGATCCAAGGAGACGTAGGACATTTCGAAAGAAGAGTGCTTGTCGTCCTCGCTCATGCCCAGGAACACACCCAGAGTAAGGTCAAAGCCTATTTCGCGAGTTATACCGATTTCGCCGACGACAAGGCGCTCAATATACTCCGCCTCGGCTGAATCCCGTTCGCCATCTGCGGTGATTAACGTTTCTTCGTCAAAGTTTCCTCGAGCGACCACGTTCCACGGAGACCCGAAAATCCAGGGTTCCTTGTACATCCCGTGCAAGCGACGGGAGTCCTCACCGGTAAAGCCTTCCAGCTGCAGGTCGCGAGCGGTTCCTAGAATATTGTAGAGGTTTACGTTCACATGACCTTCCCATACGTTATCTTCGCTGGAATAGATCAACAGAGCCTCCGCTTCGGATACCGCAGCAGCACGCATGCTGAATACAGGCACGATGCGGTTTCTGCCAGGATCCCTAAACATCCGGGCGGGAGCAGTCCGCTCGTAGTACCCCATTCGGGAGAGCTTTCGGTCCGCGCGTTCCAAATCCAGAGGCGAAGCATAGGAGCCAACCTCCAGTCCCGTCAGCTTGCGGAAAACATCTGCATCGGTCTTCGCGGAGTCCAAGTTTTCGGCGCCAGCCCACACCCAGGCAGCGCCTCGTTGCAGTTCCACGCTCAACGTTCCCAGGGAATCCACCGAGCCTTTGACCGTCGCAGCCAGAAATCCACGATCTTCGTAATACCGTTCCAATTTCTGGGCAATAGGACGCCAACCGTCGCAGGGAACGCCAACCGCAGCGTCCAACTGCATTTCATCCGCATCGGAACGCTCCCCGGTCCATCGGATTTTTTGAACATGACAGTCCCCCGCCGCCCACACCAAGGACGACACAAGCAATGCCATCATCAAAAAAATCCTAAAGAACTTCAACATTTCCTATCACCCGTCAACAGCAATCATTCAACATTTATCGTCAATCAAAAGACCGCTTTCGCCTCGGTACTCAGCTTTTGAAAAACATTTTCCTCGGCATCACCAAATCGCAGCACGTAGTAAGCTCCAAGAGAAATAAAATCGTTCAAGTCCACCGAAATCGAAAGTTCCAGTCGATAAGTCCTTCCGTCATTGTAGCCCGCCATCACCTGGTAGGGAATTACGTCTCCATCCACATCCACCTGAATCACGGAGAAATTGGCAAAGGCATCCACTTTTTTCACCCGACGGTATCCCAGACGCAGAGCCCCCTCCCACAGGTCGGCGTCAAAATTCAAATCCAAGCCATCATCTCCGGAACCATTTCGGTAACGCACCAAGGGTTGCACAAAAAATCCATCAAAAAAATCATATCGGTACCTTAAGGAGCCATCGTAAACATTCCAATTCCACTTCTGCAACGCCGAAAGTTCCTCATCCTGCAGCAACAGGGTGGCTCCTACAAAATGGTCCGCATTGACCTGATAGTCCCCCTCTACCTCATGGGAGTAGATTTTTTCGTAATAGGACATAGAAGACAACTTCTTATCGTACTCCACGCCCGGCTTGTACGCCAAGCTGACTCCGACCGGATGATTCCATTCTACAAGGCCCTCCACGGCAAGCTTGCCAGAAGTCATACGCCTCAGTTGCGACATGGTCAAGGGCGAAAAATAAATCTTGCGCCCCGTGGTATCGTTGCCTTCTCCGTCAAAGGAGCCTCCCAGGGTCACGTCTCGCAAAAGTCCATTCCTTACGCCTAACATGGTACCAGGATTCCAGCGAATATCCGCGTTGAATACAGCCTCGGATCCACGTACCGCCCCCACGGAATCATTGCGCCCCATCCCCTCGTAAACAAAGTCTCCGTTATCCACCCCTTCGATGTAGGTGCCGGTCAAGCTGTCATAGCGCACGTCGCCGGTACCCGGTGCCACTGCCTTGTAGACAGCTGTATAGACCTGTTCCTCCGTAAGGCCCAACTTATAGTTTACAGAACCCAGCAGGCCAACATCCTCGTGTCCAAACTTGCCTTGCAATTCCCCAAGCCAGGTGCCCTCCGCCCCCGAGGAATCCCTTACGACCTGCTCGTATTGCAGCAAGTGGTTTACGCTGAACCAGCGGCTAGTATAGGCGGCTTCCTGTACCCAGGAGGCAGACTTCAGTGAATCGCTCCAATCGTCATCGAAACTGTCACCTCGACGCCTTGCAATTCGTCCGCCAACGGATTCCTTAACCAAGCCCTTGTCAAAGAACATACCAAGGCCGCCACTGGATTTTCCGTAAACTACCTGGTCTGAAATGGTCGCTGACTCGTCTATTTCGGTATAGCGAAAATCTACGGAACCAAAGGGGCGAACAAGTCCCTGCAAAAATTCCGATCTCGCCGTCACCTGGTAGCGCTCCATTTCCCTTTCCTGAACGCTGGCCACCCGGGTCAAGCCAAGGTCGCTTGCCACCCGCGGATCCCTATGACTCAACGTAAAATTCGCCCTGGAGGAATTCCATTTTTCATCGGCATCCCGTCGATACCCCAAGGACACATTACCAAACCAGTTGTTTCCAAAGCGCATCCTAAAGGCAAGTTCGTCATGTAGCAGATCGTCTTCCAGAAACACGCTGTCGCCATAAGCCAAGTCCCAGTCATCCCGCAGTCGATACACGTTCCAATCCATATCGGAACCCGGATTCTCGAGAATGCCAAAGCCGTTCTGGACGCGGTTTCCATAAACGGACATGGCCAAGGGAAAGAAAGTCAGGCTCTGCGAGGAATCCGTCGTTACATACCAGCGAAAAGCCATGCCTTCTGGGCCGTCCACGTGGTCAGAAACCGTATTGGTATCGGCCCTGCTCAAGGCGATTTCCAGATCCGCGTAAAAATGGTGATCCCCCTGCAAGCGCATTCTCGCCCCGAAACGTTCCGTCCTTTCCGGGCGATTCAGCTCCCCGAGAGAATCATCACGAATAAATTCTTTTCCGCGGTCAGCCTTCAGTAAGGCAAAATCTTCGTCGGTCCAAACGCCTCGTTTCAAGCGATCCACATCATTCTCCAGGCGATATCCCGACAAGTCCAGGTACAAGTTCGGATGTCTGTAGTTTGCATTCGCTCCATATAGGGTATATATGTTATCGTTCTCATAGGCATCGTATTCGATACGGATTTCATCATCAAACGAGGGAATCAGAGCCCCCTTAAAGTCAAGGAGCCCCCCAGCGTAATTCACCAGATAGTCCACACCGCTTGTGAGTTTTCGACCATTCAGCCAAACCGTTTCCGATCCGGGCACCACCGAAATAAAGTTTCCCGATTCATCCAGGGAAAACCCCTCACGCTGCCCGCTTACCCCTTTGACGGACCTTGAAAAATGTTGAACCTCATCGGTCCCGTATACACCCCGAACTTCGGAACGTCCACCCCCAAAGTTTCCTCGCACCCCCGCCATTACGCCTAGAGAACTGCGCTCCATAGAATAAAGCCCCATAGATTCGTCGTTCCAGGTAAGGTCCCCTAGATGCAAGAAAACATTAGGAGCCTCCACCCTAAAGTAAATCTGGTCCACCTCGCGCAACGTCGCCGTCACCTGGTCGCCAGCCTTGCGACCTACATCAGACAAGAGGGCGTCGACATAGACGCTGTCCGAAATTCGACCCTGTATAGAAAGTCGCAGTTCCTGGTCCACTTGGGTTCCGCCATCCCCTACGGTAATCTGCATGGTCTTGTAGCCATGGGTCTCCAGGGAATCATTACGGACGGAACTGTCAGCCTCCGCACCATTTCGAACAAGTGAACCACTTCGAACCAGTACCGACGGATCCCATACAGGCAGGGACTCCACATCCATGCCCAGGGCAAAAGTCGTCAGAAGAAAAAGTCCCAAACCTAGGAGTCGGGACATGGCGTCTACCTATGTATGGGTTCTACAATGAACTGCTTTGTAGACAAGAGCTTGCGACCAGCAAGCAAATCGACGCTCCATTCCCCCTGTTTCAAAAGGTTGGGAACAATCGTCGTAAAACACACATCCTGATTCATGTTGCAAGCGGATTTTTGAATCGTATCCGCCCCATTGAACCACACATGCATCAATGTGTCTTCGCCATTCTGCGCCGCAGAAGAGACTGTGGAGTAGAAGTAAAGTCTAGTACCTTCTTCAAAGACACTATCCACGCCAAAGGGCGTTCCATTCACAATGTGACTGCAAACCACGCTCTGCGCCAAGGTAAGTTCTGTCTCTGCCGTTTCCAAAAAGGTTTCGTCATCTAGCGCCATCACGACGATGCGATGCACCAGGAACCCCAAAAAGACGGCAATCACAAGGATCGTCGTCTTCCGCAAATTGCGAAGCGGAGGGAGCTTGGCCACAACACCTCTTAGCGAACTAGGCGGCTAGTATTCTGGGTAAAGGCGGGAACTGCGTCCACCAGCTTTTCGACAAGCAGACGATTGAAGTCCTCGATACGATTCGGCAGCTTGGAGCCCGGGAAAATCTGAACCAACAGCAGGGCGCGGTCTACCGGGGCAATGTAGATGGAACGGTTCTCACCAATGTAAGAAACAGCATTGAAAGTTTCACCGCCCAGCATCAGGCCAACCTGAATGGCAGAGTCGAAGGAGGCTGTGCTCAGCACGGCAAGAGGAGTTGCATCGATACCCAGGGAACCAACCTCGGCGATGATAGAACCATCGCGATGGCAAAGCACAATGTATTCAGCCTTGACGCTCGCCTGGTAGGCAGACATCAAGCGGCGGACCTTGTCGGCATCATCAGAAAAAATGGTAAAATCACTCATTTTGCAACCTCACAAGAAACGATTACTTCTTCTTGGGTACGTAGGGACGCAATTCAATTTCGTCATCAACGTCGTTGTTGGGCTTGGCCACATCGCGGCCAAAGGTGGGCATACGCGGCACTGTTGTTGCAGCACGGGGGCGACCAAAGGGTGAGGATGTAGCTCCTTTCTGGAACAAACCAGCTCCGGAAGCTGCCGGCTGGGCGGTACCTGCTGCAGGGGGCTTAGCAGCGAAGGACGGCATGCGGAAGGGCGACGGGCTCTGAGGAGCCTGAGGTTGAGCCGGCTGGGCGGCCTTGACAGAAACACCTTCCCTAGTGAGGGATACATCGTGCACACCCGTATTGTTGGCGGTGGCGGCAGCCTGGTGCAAGAAGCCCTGCTTTACGTTAAACTTTTCAATCACCAGCATGGCGATCGTCTTAAGGGTGGTAACCACACCCTTACCGTTGTGGGCCGTTGCCGGGAAGAAGGGGACGCTACGGGGGTTCAACTCGGCGTTGAGTTCGTCCAAGGTGAACACGTTGTCCATATCACGCTTATTGTACTGGAGTACAAAGGGCATATCATCAAGATCCATGCCATAGTCCTGCAGGTTCTGGCGAAGGTTCTGCAAGCTTTCAATATTTTCAGCCTGACGAGAACGCTGGGAGTCTGCAACGAACACAATTCCATCAACACCACGAAGCACCAGCTTACGTGTACTGTTGTAGTAGACCTGACCAGGCACCGTATACAGCTGGAAGCGGGTCTTAAATCCCTTGATGTCCCCCAGGTTCAACGGCAAGAAGTCGAAGAACAAGGTGCGGTCACCCTCGGTGGCAAGCGAGACCATGTCGGTACGCTTGTCTTGCGGCATCTTTTGGTGGATAACCTGCAAATTGGTGGTCTTACCGCTAAGACCCGGCCCATAATAAACAACCTTACAACTGATTTCACGAGTGGCAAAATTTATCGAAGACATTACTCATCCTTGACATTTTTCTGGATTTCAATCTAGAAAAAACAGAACAACGCAATTATCATTTAACATCAAAAAGGTATTCAAAACCCAATATATAACGTTTTTGGAGTTTTTTCCAAAAAAAAATTGGATTTTTTTAAGTCTTTTGAGGTAAATGCCCCGAGCGGGAATTAAATAAAAAGCCATAAACGCACAAAAGACCAGAGCATAAACACATGCTCTGGCACTTTTGATAAAACCGATTCGCTAGCTTAAGAAGTTAAGCGAGAGCGTTAACGATCTTTGCAGCCTTTGCCTTGTAGTTGGCAGCGCGGTTGGCGCAGAAACCGGCACGATGCTTGGAAGCAGCCTTATCGAGCTGGCTGAACAAGTTCGGCAATTCCTTGAGGGCTTCTTCCTTAGTAGCAGCAGAACGGATAACCTTCAGGCTGGTACGGATGGCAGAACGGCAGGAACGGTTCATGGCATTGGCCTTTTCGGCCTGGATCAAACGCTTTTTGCAAGATTTGTGTTGAGGCACCTTAATATCTCCGGGTGAAAACCTACTTAAAAATGTTGGCTCAAAGTTAGTAAATGTTTGAATATTTTCAAGGGGTCTCAAAAAATTTCTATTTTTTACCTCATGAAACCCTTTGTGAACCTAGCCGAACAGCGCAACGCCTACCGTCAGGAATTCGAAGAAATCGAAAAAGACATCCTGGACAGCGGATGCTATATCGGCGGTCCGCAGGTGAAAAATTTAGAAAAAGAGCTTTCCTGCTACATTGGAAAAGGCAAAAATAACGGTAAATCATACGAAACGATCACTTGCGGCAGCGGAACAGACGCGCTCACCATAGCCCTGATGGCCCTTGCTCCCGAAAAGGGCTTTCGCCACCAGGATGAGATCATCGTCCCCGACTTCACCTTCATCGCCCCCGCAGAAAGCATTTCCGCCCTGGGCGCAATGCCAAAATTTGCTGACATAAACCCCAAAACACTGCAAATCGCGCCAGAGAGCGTCGCAAAGTTGGTCAATTCGAACACAAGGGGCATAATCGCCGTAAATCTCTTCGGACAATGCGCCCCCTACGGCGAGCTTCGTGAAATAGCAGACAAATTCGGACTATGGATCATAGAAGACTCGGCGCAGGCCTTTGGAGCCTACCAAAGCGGCAAGCCGGCCTGCACTTTTGGCGACATAGCCATCACCAGCTTCTACCCGACGAAGCCGCTAGGTTGCTATGGCGACGGCGGAGCGCTCTTTACCCAGGACAGAGCCTTGGCCGAAAAGATCCGCATGATCGCCAACCATGGCAGCCGCGGTCACTACGAGCACGAAATCATCGGCATGAACAGCCGCCTGGACGCATTGCAGGCCGGGATCCTTCGGGTAAAGCTAAGGCACCTGGACGAGGAGCTGGCGGCACGTCGTCAAAACGCAGTCAAGTACAACAGTTTCTTCATCTCTGTCTGGAATCAGATGCTCTGTCCAGGGAACCGCGTCACTCCCCAAAGCACGGCAGAGGAAAATCTCAGCACTTACGCCCAATATACGGTATTGGCAGAAAACAGAGGCAACTTCATCAAAAGGCTGCAGCAGGCGGAAATTCCCTACTGCATCCACTATCCCACCCCATTACACAGTCAACCCTGCTTTAAGGCTCAGAACCTAGACCCGCAAATGAACGCGATCGCAGACGAGATTTGCCATAAGGTCGTCAGCCTCCCCGTCTGCGCCTTTACCGACGTGGACGAAATCATCGGCAGGCTCACCAAAGCCATGGGTTAAACCGGAGCAGCCGGTAAAATGAGCGCCCGCATAGGCGTTTGTGCGTATACAAACGCAAACAGAACAGCAGAAGATAGCCTATCCAAAGGCACCTCAAAATTGCTAAAATTGGCGCCATGTCCGGGAAACAAGTAAAAGACCGTTCACTCCTGAGCCTTTCGTGGCCCTTGATTTTCACCTTCGCCGTGAACATGATCCAGCCCATGATGGACAGCTGGTTCCTGTCGCGGACTTCCGAAGAGGCCGCCGCAGGTGTTGGCGCACTGATGCCGGTTCTCGGCGCTTTGTTCACCGCCATCAACGCCTTTGCCCAGGCCGGCGCAAGCATCGCTTCCCAATACATCGGCGCAAGCCAGAACAGTCACGCCCGTTCTACCCAGACCATGGTACTTTTTGGCAGCCTGCTTCTCGGCGTCGCACTGACCTTCATAATCATCCCACTGTCTGGACACATTCCCGTGTGGATGGGTTTGCAGGGTAATCCGGTACTTTACGCCCAGCAGTTCATGTCCGTGGTGGCATTCGGTTTTGCCTTTAGGGCACTACAATCCTCCCTCACCGCCTTTGTAGCCACCCACGGCCTTACGGTCTGGAACCTTATCGGGAACATCATCACCATCGTGAGCAACGCGGCGATGAACTACATCTTCCTGGAAGGTCTCTGGGGGCTCCCCAAGATGGGCGCTCGGGGCGTAGGCCTTGCCACGGCTCTTTCCTGGCTGATTTCTTCTGCAATTCTTTGGGGCGTGCTGCGCTACAAGATTCATCACAAGACCCACCGTCGCGACCTGAAGCGTTCTCGCGCCATTCTCCCCGACTGGGTCCGCATCGGTCTGCCAGCAGCGGCAGAGCCAATCAGCTTCCAGCTGTTCAACGTGTTTATTACCGCCATGGTAGCCCACATCGGAACCCTCGCCATGACGGCTCGCGTCTTTGCCGGAAACTTCGCCGCTTTGTCTGTAATCCTCGGCATTGGCCTTGGTAACGGAAACCAGATTCTTGTAGCCCATCTGGTTGGCGCCAAGGAATTCAAGACCGCGGATCAAAGGGTTCACCAGACCATTCTCATCAGCATGATCAGCGGTCTTTTGCTTTCGATCGTCATGGCCCTTTGCGGAACCCATCTGATAGGAATCTTCACAGACAATCCCGAGGTGATCGCCCTGGGCCAGATGTGCCTTTGGTGCGATGTGGCGGTGCAGCCATTCAAGGCGGTGAACTTCGTCATTACCACATCCCTCAGAGCCTCTGGGGACTCCAAGTTCCCAGCTATTGTAGGCAGCGGAATGATGTGGACTTTGGGCGTCGCAACAGCTTTATTCCTAGCATTCGTTTTGGACCTTGGCCTCCCCGGTCTTTGGCTGGGCATGGCAGCCGACGAATTCTACCGTTCCATCGCCAATTACTACCGCTGGCGTAGCGGAAAATGGCAGAGTAAAGCAGTAGTTTAAAGGAACTGGACTCGCAGCTCGCGGCTGGTTTTTGCTAACTTTAAGTCGTGGCTTTTTACTCCAACGAAATCATCCAGCAGCTAAAATCTCAGACGGATATCGCAACTGTCATCGAGAGTTTTCTGCCCTTAAAACGTTCCGGCAACGGAAGGTTCGTTGGACGCTGCCCCTTTCACGACGACCGTTCCCCTTCGATGAACGTGAACCCCACCATAGGCATTTACAAGTGCTTTGCCTGCGGCGCCGGCGGCGATGTCTTCAAGTTCGTTCAGGAACATGAAAAATTGGATTTCAAGGGCGCTGTGGAATGGGTCGCAAACTTTAGCGGTTTCGCCTTGCCCAAGCTGGGCGCCCCCGAAAACACCGAAGTCGTCGAAGAACGCGAAATGGTGCGCCGCTTGAACGAGCTGGCATGCCAATGGTTCGAACAACAGCTCACCTTGAGTCAAAAGGCACTGGGATACCTTTCTAGCCGACACATTACCGAAGATACCCGCAAGCGATTCCACATCGGTTACGCTCCCGATGGCCGAGAAGGCCTGATCAGTTTCGCCGTCAGGAACGGCTTTTCCCCGGCGGACTGCGTCAAGGCCGGCCTCGCCGTAGAAAAGGAAAACGGAGGAATCTCCGACAAGTTTCGTGATCGTCTGATGATCGCCATCCAGAACATGTCCGGCATTATAGTAGCCTTTGGAGGCCGCGACCTCAGCGACAACAAGGATCCGAACTTCAAGCGGGCCAAGTACATGAACAGCCCCGAATCCGCCCTTTACCACAAGAGCGACATCCTCTTCGGTTTGCACCAGAGCCGTCAAAGTATCGCCAAGGAAAATTCCGTCATCATCGTAGAAGGCTACTTTGACATGATCAGCCTTTTCCAGGGTGGAGTCACCAACGTGGTGGCCGCTTCAGGTACCGCCCTCACCGAGAGTCACGCCAACATCCTCGCCCGTTATGCCAAGACTGCATACCTGGTATTCGATGGCGACGCCGCGGGCCGCAAAGCCACCGACCGCAGTCTTGAAATCGTTCTGCCCAAGGGAATCATTCCCAAGGTGTTTGCACTCTCCCGTCCCGACGGCACCAAGATCGACCCCGACAACTTTATAAACGAACAGGGGCCGGACGCCTTTAGGCAGGCCTTGACACAGGCAGACGACTGGCTCAGCTATCTAGCCAGTCAAAAGGACCTGCGCAACCCGGAGCAACGAGCCTCGTTTGTCACCTACGCCAAGTCCCTTGTAAAAAGCATTGCCGACTACGAGCTGCAAAACCAGTACGTCAAGCTGATTTCGGAACGATTCAACACGGATCGTTCCCTGGACAAGGTTCGTAGCCTTAAGCAGGAGCGACGCATACCAACGCCCCAGCAAAGCGCAGACGTTGCGACACAACCCGAAGTTTCCATCCCATGGCACGCCATTCCGCCCATGGAAATCCGCTTCGCCAACCTGCTGCTCCGCAATCCCGGTCTTATGGACCGGGCCTGCGAATACTTCGATATGGACTGGGCCACCAGCGGCATTCAAATGTTTGAATCCCCAATTGTGGAAGAATTCGTCAGCTCCTCTGTAGCGCTGTATATGGAAACAGGCTGCCATTCGCCCCAGATGATGTACGAGAATTTTTCGCAGGAACTGCGCCTGTTTATGGAAGGCCTGCCCGAGGAGCAGTGGAAACCGCCCCAGGAAATCGTTGAATTCTATCAGACATTGACAGTGCTTTCTACAAAGCTCTGCGACCGCCAAAAGAAAATCATTCCGCTGAACACCAACGAGGGTATGGAAGCCCGCCTTAAGGTATCCAAGTTCACCCAGGGAATGATCACGCTGAACAACATGTACAACAGCGAAAAGATTTCCATCGACGCCTTTGCGGACCAGGTCATTCGTAGCCGCCAGATGCTGTTCCAGTTCCAGTCGGCGATTATGAACGGCGCCGCAGCAAGCGCACCGGCTCCGGCTCCCGTCGAAGACCACAGCGGATATATCCAGGATGACGGTTATATTCCCGACGAAGACGAGGAACCTTACGTAGACGAAAGCGCATTCGAAAATGACGACGGTTACAACGGAGACGCTTCCGACAGCCCCGACGAATTTTAAAATTGAAGAATAAAGAAGAGGAATCATGTTAAGCATCAAGAATCTTAAGGCAAGTATCGAAGACGGCACCCAGATTTTGAAGGGCATCAACCTGGAAGTAAAGCCCGGCGAAGTCCACGCCATCATGGGCCCCAACGGAAGCGGCAAGAGCACCCTTTCCAAGGTAATCGCAGGCCACCCCGCCTACACAGTGAACGACGGTGTCGTCGAGCTTGACGGCAAGAACCTCTTGGATATGGAAATCTGCGAACGCGCCAACTCGGGACTTTTCATCAGCACCCAGTACCCCACCGAAATTCCCGGCGTGAACAACGTGGAATTTTTGAAGATGGCGCTGAATTCCAAGCGTAATTACTTGGGCCTCCCGGAAATGAGCGACGCGGACTTCAAGAAGCTTTGCGAAGAAAAGATGCAGCTCCTGGAAATGGACGATCGTTACCGCGACCGTGGCGTCAACGAAGGCTACTCCGGCGGCGAAAAGAAGCGTAACGAAATCCTCCAGATGGCAATTCTGGACCCCAAGGTTTCCTTCTTGGACGAAACCGACTCCGGCCTGGACATTGATGCGCTCCGCATTGTGGCAAACGGCATCAACCACATCATGAGCCCCGAAAAAGCAGTGATTCTCGTGACCCACTACCAGCGCCTGCTGGACTACATCAAGCCCACCTACGTTCATGTGCTGCGCCACGGCAAGATCATTCTGAGCGGCGGCCCGGAACTGGCCTTGAAGCTTGAAGAACAGGGCTACGACTGGATCGAAGAAAAGTAATTGAGGCTGTCATGAGCTATATGAATTCTGAATTAGCACAGGCCGCCCAGGCTCGCATCAACGCCCTTGGCATGCCCAAGCGTAACAACGAGCTGTGGAGCTTTTTCCCCGTCAATAAGATTCCATCTGTAGTGGATGCCGATAGCGCCGTTAATGGTGTCACTGCCGACAGCGCACTCGCCAACTGCGGAAACTTCGGGATCGCCGCAGAAACGGACGTTGCAGCCCTCCTGCCCATCGCCAAGTCCGCCCCCGTCATGAAGAAGGATTTTGCCGCAGGCGAAACCGAAATGGGCCTCATCAAGAGCCGCGACGACTTCGGCCACAGTGTTTTCAAAATCCAGAAGAATGCCAAGGTCTCTCTTGAAATTCTGGACAACAAGGTGATGCACGAAATCGCCGCCGAACGCTTCGATATTAACGTGGAAGAAGGCGCCGAACTGGAAATATTCTTTGCCAATCCCGCAAACGAACTGCCTCTGGTTTTCAGACATTTCGTCATCAAGCAGGCCGCCAATTCCACCGTTCACTTTTCTAACATTTTGCAAGACGCGGGCATTGGCCGCATTAGCATCGACGTGGACTTAAACGGCGAAGGCGCAAACTTTGACTACCGCTCCCTCAGCGTATTGAAGGGTTCCGCCAGCAAGCACCAGCGCCTGACCATCCGCCATAACGCTCCTAACACTATTAGCAATCAGTTCGCCCGCAACCTTCTGGATGAACACGCCTACGTAAGCTACGACGGCAGCGTTATCGTCGGCGAAGGCTGCAGCCAGGTGAACTCCAGCCAGCTGGTGAATTCCATTTTGATGGGTGACGAAGCCAGCGTCTCTGTAAAGCCGGTGCTAAAGATCTATCACGACGACGTGGAATGTACTCACGGCAACACCTGCGGCGAGCTTGACGCCGACCAGATGTTCTACTTAGAGAGCCGCGGCATTCCCACAGAAACCGCCAAGAAGATGCTGATGAAATCCTTCGCCAAGGAGCTGTTCCTGCCCCTGCCCGAAGGCCCCGCAAAGAAGCGCCTGCTGCAGGTTCTGAACACTTTGTAATTGCAAAAAGTTCATGGATATTTTGGGAATTGTATTCGCTCTGTGCGTAGGCATAGCCATTTCCGCGGCCTGCGGTTTCCGCGTGTTTTTACCGATACTCATCATCGGCATTCTAGAGAGATATGGAGGAGACTGGGAATTGCCATTGACGGTACCCGAAGGTTTAAGCTGGGCAGGTAACGGTTTCGTCCTGTTGGGATTAGGTGTTGCAACCGTTGTCGAGATCACGGCCTTCTATATTCCCTGGCTAGACTCCATGCTTGATACGATCAGCGCCCCCATGGCAGTTATTGCCGGAACAATTTTGACGTACTGCGTTCTTGTTGACGCGTCGGACACGTCTAGGATTCTACTGAGTCTCGTCGGAGGCGGAGGCAGTGCTGGTCTTGTCGCAGGAACCACTGCATTGACTCGAGGGGCAAGTACAGTACTTACAGCCGGATTGGGCAACAGTGTCGTTTCTTCCGTAGAGAACGGTTTGTCCATTGTAGGCGTGATTTTAGCACTAGCTGTTCCTGTTCTAGGAGTCATTTTACTCATTGTTTTCCTGATTGCGGCAATCAAGCTTATTTCGCACCTAAGAAAAAAGAGAAAAGAGCGTTTGGCCCAAACAACCGCAACGTAATTACAAAAAAAAACTCACAAATACACCAAAAACTTTGTACATTAGCAGTATGAAGTTCTTTGGAAAAATCTTTGCCTTTTTAGCCTTACTTGCAGCGTTCACCTTCGCCGACACCACTGGGGTGCAAGTTGACACTGCTGCAAAGACTGTAATATCACCTACCGCAGCAGATTCCGCATTATCTTCTTCTATAACCCAGAACGGCAAAAAAGCCGTCTGGATCAAGCTAGAAGGTGATGTGGAGCCTGCCATGTACGACTTCTGCGCCCGCGCCATCGCCGACGCCATGGAAGAAAACCCCGACTACTTGATTTTCGAAATCAACACCTTCGGTGGTCGTTTGGATGCCGCATTCGACCTAGTTGATACCATCATGGCCGTGCAGGGCCCCGAGACAATCGCCCTGGTTAAAAAGAAAGCCATTAGCGCAGGCAGCCTTATCGCCCTTGCCTGTAAAAAACTGTACATGCTAGAAGCCACCACCATCGGAGACTGTGCCCCCATCGTACAGGGCGGCGACGGAACCCCCACCATTGTCGGCGAAAAGATTCAGTCACCCCTTCGCGCCAAGTTCCGCAACCTGGCCCAGAAAAACGGCTACCCGGAACTGCTCAGTTCCGCATTCGTCACACCGGAGCTTATAGTTCTGGAACTATCCCAAAAACTAGATGTAGGCAAAAAGACCGAACGAGACACAACCCTGGTAATCGAAGGCGAAAAATTCAGTGTCATGAGCGATCAGGATAAGGAATTCTGGGGAGCCCCCAAGATACTCGTCAAGGAGGGCGAACTTCTAACCATGACCGACAAGGAAGCCATGGAACTGGGATTTTCCAGGGGAACCTTCAAGAATCGCGAAGAATTTGAAACGGCACTTGCCATCGAAAGTCGTAGCGAAGTAGAAACTACCATGGGCGAGGACATTGCAAGCGCCATCGCAGGCATTGCTGGTATTTTGCTGATCCTCGGTTTCGGCGCCTTGTATATTGAATTCAAAACTCCGGGCTTCGGCGTCTTCGGCATCATCGGAATTATCCTTATCGGCATCGTATTCCTGGGGCAGTTTGCACCCCAGCTGGACGGTATGTTTCCTGCCATTCTGCTTATTGCAGGAGTAGCCTTGTTCCTGGTTGAAATTTTCGTGATGCCGGGCACCTTCCTCTTTGGCGTAGGCGGCATCATCTGTATGATTCTTGCCTTGGCATTGAGCTTTGACGCCTCCAGCATTCCCGAATACGTTCCAGAAACGGTAGAAGAATCCTTCGACGCCACGCCTTGGCTATTCGGCCTATTTTACATGCTGTGCTGCGCGGCCATCGCATTGGTATTCCCCGTTGTCGCAAGCAAGTACTTGATCCCCCTGCTACCCGAGGGGTGGACTCCCATGCTCAAGACAGACCTAGAAACAGCCGCATCCCCCACCGAAGCCGTTCAGGAAATTCACGTTGGCGATATCGGCGTCGCTAAGACTTTCCTTCGCCCCGTAGGCCAGGCCCAGTTTACCATGGTCGACGGAAGTGTTAAGCTTTTTGATGTTCAAACCCGCGGAGAAATCATTGAATCTGGCCAATCCGTCAAGGTCGACTCTATTCAGGAAGCTCATATTTTCGTGTCAGCAAACACGCAAGTTTAAAATCTAAAACTGGAGAAAACCAAATGGATACTCTCATTACCGTAGGCATTGTCATTGCCGCCATCGTCGTTATCATCCTTCTCGCCTTCGTGGGCAAGTTCTTTAGCCTCTGGCTTCAGGCATTGTTCTCCAAGGCAAACGTAAGCATTTTTCAACTCATCGGTATGCGCCTGCGTAAGGTGCCGCCCCAGGTAATCGTCGAAGCCCGCATTCTGAGCTGCAAGGCGGGCCTCCCCGTTGACACCAACCTGCTGGAAGCCCATTACCTTTCCCGCGGTAACGTGCTCCGCGTGATCCAAGCCTTGATCGCCGCCAATAAGGCAAACATCCGTTTGGACTTTAAGGAAGCTGCCGCTATTGACTTGGCTGGCCGTAACGTTCTTGAAGCCGTGCAGATGTCCGTGAACCCCAAGGTCATTACCACTCCTAAGGTTTCCGCAGTGGCTTTGGATGGTATTCAACTTCACGCCGTGACCCGTATTACCGTACGCGCCAGCATCCAGAAGCTGGTGGGTGGCGCAGGCGAAGAAACCGTTATCGCCCGTGTTGGTGAAGGTATCGTTTCTTCCATCGGTTCTGCCCAGAGCCATAAGGAAGTTCTCGAAAATCCCAACATGATTTCCAAGAAGGTGCTTGCCTCCGGTCTTGACGCTGGTACCGCATTCGAAATTCTCTCCATCGACATTGCCGACGTGGACGTTGGCCAGAACATCGGCGCCATCCTTGAAACCGACCGCGCCGAAGCCGACAAGAAGATTGCCCAGGCTAAGGCAGAAGAACGCCGCGCCATGGCTTATGCTGCCGAACAGGAAATGAAGGCCAAGGTCATGGAAATGAAGGCTAAGCTGGTTGAAGCCGAAGCCCAGATTCCGATGGCAATGGCTACCGCACTTCGCGACGGCAAGCTGGGCGTCATGGACTACTACAACATGAAGAACATCGAAGCCGACACCCAGATGCGTAAGGAAATCGGGTCTTCGCCGGAGGCGAAGTAGCGTTGAGCCCGCTTCGCTATGAGTTTTGAGCTATGAGAGAATTTCAATCCCTGGAATTTTGGAAGAAGAGTCATTCATTAACTCTTGAAATTTATGACATGACTTCCAAAAATTTCCCCAAAAACGAGCTGTTTGGACTCACATCCCAAATACGCAGAGCAGCTGCCTCCATTCCTACGAATATTGCAGAAGGGTGTGGAAGGCGAACTAAAACTGATTTTGCGCATTTTATCCAAATTGCAGTTGGCTCAGCTTCAGAAGTTGAGTATGAACTAATTCTCGCAAAAGACCTAAACTATATAGACGAAAATACATGGAAAAAACTGAGTAACGACATTACTGAAATTCGTAAAATGATGTACTCTTTTATCCAAAAGCTCACGGCTCACAACTCATAACTCAATACTCATATGGAAGGTTTACTAATACTTGTCGCAATCTATGTTCTTGATATTGTCATCAAGAAGGTTGCCGAGAATAAAAAGAAGCAACAGCTTCAACGCCCCTCGGTACCTCAGGATGATAAGGAACAAGATGCAGCACCCTCTCCTAGAAAATCTCTTGAAGAGTTGATTCGTCAATTCGAAGAATCTCAGCGCAGGGATGCTCAGGGGACATACACGCCCCCTACCCCGCCTATAGAGGACCTAGACGACGAAGAAGGTGTAGAACTTCCCACAGTGGAGTTTAACGATCCCAGCCGCATCACCTTTAAGGAAATTGCGGAATCCGTAATCCAGTGGGAGGAAGTTTGCATCGAATACCTGATGGACGCTTTCGGTTTCTCCGAGAATACGGCAAAGCAGGTTCTTGCCGAATTGCAGGCCCACCACATAGTAGGCCGCGACATGGGTGAAGGCTACTGCGACTTGCTGGTTCACGACAAAACCGAACTTGAAAACCTGTTCAAGCGCGAACAGCGTGAGGCAGAAGAGCGAGAGGCGGCCAAAGCCCAGGAATCCGCGCTCCAGGCACGTCGCGAAGCAGAACTCAAGCACCAGAAAGAACTTGCTGAACTAGAGGAACGTGCCCGTCAACTTAGAGAACAAGCTCAGCAAGTAGATTCCCTGCCAGATGCCGCCGATGGAGACAGTCCTATCGATGCGCCCTGTCTGTCCGCTGCAGACCACAGGGCCCATAAGCGTGCATTCAATCGAGCCGAGATCCGTCGCGGCTTCGTTTGGGCGAAAGTTCTGGACGAGCCCCGCTTCAAAAAACGCTGGAGCAGCAGAGTTCGCTAATCGGCGCATAAAACATTCGCGACCACCTATTCGCAAGTTCACAAAAATTAAGCCTCGCAGGAAACTGCGGGGCTTTTTTGAATCGTGCAAACACCTCAAACAAAAAAGAACCCCGCCCGGAGTTTACCCGAACGGAGTTCTTTAAGCCTTTTAGGCTAGGGAGGACTAATTAGTCCTTACCATAAACCTTTTCAGCGTAGGTAGCGGTAGCCATGAGGTATTCGCGGTTCATCTTGGCGATGTAATCCACGGTGATACCCTTCGGGCAAGCAGCCTGGCATTCGTAAAGGTTGGTGCAGTTACCAAAGCCTTCCTTGTCCATCTGTGCCACCATAGCGAGCACGCGCTTCTTGGCTTCGACCTTGCCCTGGGGCAAGAAGCTGAGGTGAGAAACCTTAGCAGAGACGAAGAGCATAGCGGAAGCGTTCTTACATGCAGCCACGCAAGCACCCCAACCAACGCAAGCAGCAGCGTCGAATGCGCGGTCTGCATCAGCCTTGGGAACGGGGATCACGGAAGCTTCGGGAGCGGCACCGGTGTTGACGGAAACGTAGCCGCCAGCAGCGATGATGCGGTCGAATGCGGAACGGTCCACAGCGCAGTCACGGATAACCGGGAATGCAGCAGCGCGCCACGGTTCGATCACGATGGTATCGCCATCCTTGAACTTACGCATGTGCAGCTGGCAAGTGGTAACACCATGGTCGGGACCATGAGGCAAGCCGTTGATAACCAGAGAGCACATACCGCAAATGCCTTCGCGGCAGTCGTGGTCGAAAGCAAACCCTTCCTTCCCCTGCTTCATCTGTTCTTCGTTTACGACATCCAACATTTCCAGGAAGGACATGTCGGGAGAAATATCGTTGACCTTGACAGTTTCGAACTGACCCTTGG
Source organism: Fibrobacter sp. (assembly GCA_045597545.1). Lineage (GTDB taxonomy): Bacteria > Fibrobacterota > Fibrobacteria > Fibrobacterales > Fibrobacteraceae > Fibrobacter. The sequence continues at coordinate 179 of JAZLKH010000123.1, read as the reverse complement.
TCTTGGAGTCCTTCTGACGCCAAATCTTCAAAGTAAGATTCATCAAACCGTTGCTCATTATTTGTAGCTCCTAGTAACGAGGTGGACGTTATCGAATGTGAGAGGTTCCTTGTGGAGTTCGGGCTTCACGCCGTCGCCCTTGAATTCCCAAGCACCGACGTAGCAGAAGTTTTCGTCAT
>JAZLKH010000122.1:0-33632 GCA_045597545.1 Fibrobacter sp. | reverse complement strand
ACCAAGGCATTCACTTCCCAGGTGACGGTCCTAGCCATGATCGCACTGCTGCTGGGTCGCCAACGCAGACTTTCCTTTGAAAGTGGCACCGACCTCGTCCATGCCATGCAGGCCCTCCCCGACCAGGCAGAACAGGCCCTCAAGCTCTCCGACCAGATCGCAGGCATCGCCCAGAAGTACGCCAAGGCCGGCAACTTCCTGTACCTGGGTCGCCACTACAACTACCCCGTAGCCATGGAAGGCGCCCTGAAGCTCAAGGAAATCAGCTACATCCACGCCGAGGGCTACCCCGCCGCCGAAATGAAGCACGGTCCCATCGCCCTCATCGACGAGAACATGCCCGTCGTAGTGATCGCCCCCAAGGATTCCCTCTTCGACAAGGTCATCAGCAACGTCCGCGAGATCAAGGCCCGTGGCGGTAAGGTCATCGCCATCACCACCGAGGATTGCCATCCGCTGGACGAAATCGCCGACCACTTGATCAAGGTACCGAAGACCCTTCCCATGCTCATGCCGATCCTTACCTGCATTCCGCTGCAGCTGCTGGCTTACCACATCGCCGTCCTTCGCGGAAACGACGTGGACCAGCCGAGAAACTTGGCCAAGAGCGTGACGGTGGAATAGCTCGCAGTTTATTACAAATGATTGCAAAGAAGCCTCCAGTTTTTTCTGGGAGCTTCTTTATTTGACTTGCATCTTTATACGTAATATGTTATAGCCTCGAATAGTTTCTAAGGATTTTTCGCCTGGGTGCCCTGATTTAGGGGGTGAACTACGACATAAATTTCTTCAGAAATTTTTTGAAGAAACTTTTCTTATCTGGCGATTGAACCATTTCCCTAGTGGATTTGGCCTTTACAAAATTTGCTTCTAGGCTCTTTTGATGGACAATGCCAATAATGTCTGCCGTGAGGGATACAGCTGCACCAATGGCAGGACGTACCATTCTGTTTTTTCTACATTTTTTGCCCCATGGAACAGGAACTTTTGGAGCAGGAAGATTACGAAGTCCGCATTGGCGCGTTTAACGGGCCAATGGACTTGCTCGTATACCTGGTCCAGAAAAAGGAAGTACCGCTGGAGCAGATTTCCATCGCGGAGATTGCAGACCAGTTCCTGGAGTGGGTCAACGTCTACAGCGAATCCACCAGCATGGACCTTTCCAAGGCAGGAGACTTTCTCTCCATGGCAAGCCGCCTCATGGCCCTCAAGGTGCAGGAACTGCTCCCGGCCGAGGAACGTGACCCCACCATGGAAGAGGAGTTCAACGCCGACCGCGAACAGTTGATGAAAGAGATGCTGGAGTACCAGCGTTTCAAGCAGGTGGCCAGTGGTCTCCAGGAGATGGAAGGCAACAACTTCGGCACCTATTCCCGCGGTCGCCTGGAAAAGACACAAAGCGACGAAGACACCTTGGCCGACGCCAACATCTGGCAGCTTTTCCGTGCCTATCAAAAGAGCCTTAAGACAAAGATTTCAGAGACAGTCCACCACATCGAACTGGACTACGTAACCATTCAGGACCGCCAGCAGGCCATCAACAACTTTTTGAGCGTAAACGGTCGCGCCCTCTTCGAGGACTTGCTGGATAACGACTCCCACCCCATTGTCGCCGCGGTGACCTTCATGGCCATGCTGGAGATGATCAAGACCGACGAAATCGTTTTCCGCCAAAGCGAACTGTTTGGACCCATCTGGATTTACCGCAAGAAGAACAATGCCGAATTCGCCGACGAAATGGCCCGCGAAACGGTGTTCTTCAGCAAGGATCCCGAGGTGAAGGGTGGACTTGTGGAAGCCATCCGCAACCAGGCCATGGCACGCTCCAAGGAGCAGAACGTGGGCGACCTGGCTGCAGTGATGCGCGAGGCCGTGCTGTGGACAGAACGAGGCCGCAACGTTTCGGAAGACGACTTGCAGGCCATGCTGGAAGGCCGCGAGGATTTGAGCGAAGTTTCCGAGAACCCCTTCGCCGAAATGATGAAGGCAGACGAAGCCGCCGAAGGTGCAGCACCGGCAGAAACCGCCGAACCCAAGGTTGAAAGCGCAGAAGGGGCTGCAGCTGCACCTGTCGCAGAAGAGCCTGCCGCCGACATCGTCGAAGACCTCCCCGTGGTGGAAGCAGCCTCTGCCGAAGCAATCGAAACAGCCGAGGCGCAGTCCGCCCCCTCCCAGGAAATGTCCGACGAGGAATTCGCCGAGTTCATGCGCAAGGCTCAGGAGTTCTACTCCTCCCAGGCGGGTGATAGCGCAGTTCCAGCAGCAAGTACACCCATTACCGAACCGGATGAAGAAAACACCGAAGTTCTCGACGAGGAATCCGAAGAGGAAGACGCGCCTATCGAGGTTCATACTTCCAATGAGACGGATTCCGCACCAGAAGAAAGCGGCGGTTCCATCTTCGCGGGAAACGAAATGACCGATGCAGAGTACATCGCGTACCTCACCCAAAGTGCAAAGAACTTCGGGAAGAAGGATTAGATAGATTCAACTAAAAAAAAGATCCCGGACTGAATCCGGGATGACAGTCGAGGGTGCAAACGTCTAGTCGCGACGACCGCCGATCAGGCCCGCACGATACGCCCAGTACAACAACTGCATAATGGAGCCGATGGCAGCCGCCACGTAGGTAAGGCCAGCTGCAAAGAGCACTCCACTTACCGCATTGTATTCACGGCCCTGGGCCACAATTTCCATACGGGCAAGCGCCTTCTTTGCACGGGCAGAAGCATCGAACTCCACAGGAACCGTGACCAAGGTAAACAGGGTGGCGACGGCAAAAAGCAGCACACCCACAAGGGCCACGGAGTGGCCAATAGCCTGGCCCACACCCATAAGCAGAATACCCAGAATAACCAGCCACGGCCCCAGATTGGACCCAACGTTGGCGGCGGGCACAATGAAGGAACGCAGCCACATGGGGAAATACCCCTGGGCATGCTGAATGGCGTGACCCACCTCGTGAGCGGCCACGCCTGCGGCACTGGCGTTACGGCCATAGTAAACGTCCTTGGACAAGTTCAGCGTCTTGTTCAGGGGATTGTAATGGTCCGAAAGAAAACCCTGATGCACAAGAATCTTGACATCGGTAACGCCCGCATCCATAAGGATTGCCTTGGCAACGTCGGCACCGGTAAGGCCGCTGGAAATGTTCACTTTCTGCCCTGCAGCAAAGCGGGCCTTCACCATCCAGGAGACGATGCCGGAAAGGGCCAAGGTCACTAACAGGATGGACATGTATAGGGGATCAAACATCATAATGAAATTCTCTTTGTTTTCTTCGCTAAATGTATAAAAAGAACAGCCGCAAATAGCAATCGTTCTTCAGAATTTTTTGTTGTTCCGTCCGCGCAGTGGCAGAGCCTCACCTAGCGCAACTGAATTTTCTGGCTGCTGAAGCCTTCGCGGGTACGGATGCGAACAAGGTACTGCCCGGCGGAAAGGGTTTCGGCGGCAAGATGCACCTGGCCCTTGGCGGGGGCGTTCCAATGGGCAACCTGCTGACCCAGGCTGTTAAGCAGGGAAACCGAGGTGACGCTGCCATCGGCGTTATCCACGAACCAGTTGCGGCCGCTGCCGTAGAGTCTTGCGGCGGGCTTCACCGCGGCAATCCTCGTGGACAGGGACACGGAATCCTCGTTCAGCAGAATGGAGGTGATGGACTTTGCAGGAACAGTCAGGCTGACGACTCCATCCACCACATCCACAGAAGCCTTCTTCAGGGCGTTGACTTCGTGGGACTCGAAAGTTTCACCGCTGAGGCCTGCGAGGGTGAGCGTCTTTGCTGCAGACGGAATGTTCACAAGTCCCGCAACACTCAGGGTCACATTCTGCGATTCCTTTTCGGAGCGGTTCACCAGGGTAATGGTCATGGCGTCCTTGGCATCGTTAACCGTACTGTAGGCCGAAAGCAGGGAGTCGTTGCTGGAAACGGAGGCTACACGGTTGCCGTAGTTGTAGCGGCTGAACAGGTGGAGCACTTCGTACATGCCCTCGCGCCAGGACCAGGGCGTAAAGATTTCAACGCCGTTGTCCATGAAGGTTCCAAGCCAGGACGCATAAATAATGGCGGTGGTCATGGCGTCTCCGCTGCCGCCCAGGTCCGTCTCGGTAAGTCCCAGGGTAATGCCGTGACCTTCGCCGAAGTACTGGTCCAGCCAATCGTTGATGCGCTTGAAGATGAATTCCCTGGTAATCTTTTCGTCCCAGCCGCCGTTCACCTGCTTGATGCTGTTGGCGCCAGGATAAACGTAGCTGGTGTCAAAGAACACGCGATGCCACTGCACCTGGTCGGCGTAGTTTTCTTCGGAAGGATACCAGTGGATATCCAACACGTCCAACAGGCGCTTGCCCGAGGCCTTCTGTTCTGCGGCCACCTTCTTGATAAAGTACTCCAGCCAACAATAGTCGCGTTCCTCGCCGGAGGCGTCCTTCTTGATGCGGCCAGAAGTTCCGCCCTTGTAGGCAATGGAGCACCAGTACCATTCATTGGCTACCACAGGACCGGTGAGCTTGATATCGGGCCAGGCGGCACGGGCCTTCTTGGCCACGTCCACGTAGCGTTCCACCAAAAAGTCGCCGGTCACGTCCAGCTGCAGGTCGCTATGGGTGCCGGCCCAGATTTCCATTTCGTTATCCATGCTCCAGTACTGGAAACGTTTCATATCGTACTGGAGTTCGTTTTTCCAATGATTGACGATGCCCACTGTGGAATCGGCAGGCCAGGGTTGCGTATAAAGTTTATAGTCGCCGGCCTTGATCAGGGTTTCGCCATCGTCGGCCACTTCGCCGCCACCGGCAAGGTCCAGGGTTGCCTTGGCCCAGTTGTTGTCGTGGTTGATGTAAAAATCCCAGTCGGCAAAGTTGTAGGCGTTGGTACTGGCGGCGTATCCCGTAAGCTGGAAAGCGTACATGGCATCGGCACGGGGCATTTCGTCCTGGATTTTCTTGGCAGTGATATCCCAGTCCACGGAATGCACGTTGTTGTACCAGTCCGGGTGAACGGTCAGCTTCTTTCGCCAGTTGTAGCGGGTGGAATTGTTGCCGTTATTGGCGCGGACAAAGCGGACTCCCGCCTCGTTCATCAGATCGATGGATGCGCGGTCCTCGTCGCTGATGCGGGCACTGTCGCTACTGACCTTGTCGATGTTTCGACCGTAGATGTAAGGTGAAACTTTCCTGACACCGGAATTGGCGTCTACAGAAACAGTCACATTGGCAAAGGCGCTCACTGCAAGCAGCAAAGCCAGGCCTAGGTAGATTACAGGCTCGGTTTCAAAACTCGACGCATTCTTTTCAAATTTGAATAATCTCATACACACACTCCTGAGAACAAATCTATACTCAAAAAATCAAAAAAGGCGACCCAGATTTTTCTGGTCGCCCGAAAACTGCGCTTTTTGCTTACATGTCACCGGTTTTTAGGCCGGACTTGTCGCGGATGCGCGTAAGAATCAGCCCCAGCAGCAGGTAGAACACCGCCTGGATCGCCAAGGGGTACAGCGCCGCAGCCGCGTCAAAGATGTCGGCACCGCGCTGCTCTATGGAGAGCCAGGCAGGGACGGCAAAGGTGGTGGGCAGAATTGCAGACAGGCCCTTCATCCATGAGGGGATCAGGTAGCTGGGCCAGCTAAAGTTGGCCAGGAACAGTATGGGGATGCTCATGTAAAGGAAAAGCTGCATACTGGTCTCGCGACGCAAAAACACCTGGGAAAGCACCATGCCAAAGTTGATGGTCGAGAACAGGAATACGATGGCAAAGGCGATCATGGGCAGCAGTTCCCCGCGACGGGGGAAACTGAACACATTGTAAATCACAAAGTGGTAGAACAGAATAAAGCTGCAGTAATGCACAAAGTACGCCAGGGAACGGCCGAAGTAGCGGTATGGCAGCGATTCATTTTCTACGGCGCTTTCGCGGTGCTTGCCACGGAACTTGCGGTGGGCGCGGGCGCCACCCAGAATGCAAATGCCGATGACCAGGGTCTGCTGCAGGATCAGCACCAGCACGCTGGGCACCACATAGTTGGAGTAGCTGCCGGTGCTATTGTACATGGTCTGGATGCTGATGGGCACCGGGTCGCGCATGGCCATGGCCGTTGCGGCAGGAACCTTCTTGCCCAGGGCAATCCGCTTAACCTTGGTGGTGGCCCCTACGGTCAGAGCGCAAGTGGTAAAGGCGGTGCCGATGTTTCCGTGAAGCATTACATAGGCGCCATGGGTGAATACGTTCACATCTACGCTGCCGCCGTTGCGCAGGGTCTTTTCCATATCCTGGGGAATGACCATGAAACCGTAGATATCTTCGCGGGCAAGGGCCTCTTCGGCTTCGCGGATATCGGAGAAAATGTAGCGGACGTCGATTTGCTGGGCAGAGGCCGACATCTGCGTCAAGTTGCGAGACATAACCGTATGATCCAAGTCGACCACGGCTACGGGCACCTTGGACACGGTCTGGTTCATATAAGGCGTCGGATAGTAGAAGGCGTAGAGCACCCCCGCCACGACCAGCAGCAACACCGCCGCAGGGTCCGTGTAAAAGAGTTTCCACTCGGCAAAGGCCACCTTGAAGAGGCGCTTGAAAAGATCAATCATCTTCATCCTCCTCGTGAAAAGCGGCAGCCCCTACAGCGGCCGATGCGGTTTCCTTGGCAGCGGCACGTTTCCAGCGCATGAACATGAGGCGGCCACCCAGCAGATGCCAGAAGAGGGCCATTCCCAGAAGGATTTCGATGGAGCTCCACGCCTGGGCCTTTCCGATGGGTCCCAGAAGCATGGACGCCTGAACCTTGAGGATGTGGGTCAACGGCAGGATAAAGGCAAAGCCGCGGACGACGATGGGCATGGCAATCAGCGGGAACGTCTGCCCCGCAAAGGCGAAGGCGGGACCTGCGATAACGCCTGCGGCACTGGAGGACATACGCATGTTCCCGGTGATCCCCACAAAGGCGGAGCCTGCACCGGTGCAAGCCAGCACCATGGCCAGGTGACCAGCCGAGACCATGATGAATTCTTCCAAGGTCATGGGCGCAAGAAAGCGATGGGTGTAAGCGTAGACGCCCACCAGCGACAACCACAGAATCACCACCAGGGGAATAATGGTGGCAAGGCCCAGGATAGCGCGGGACCCGCCGGCCGCATCCAGGAACTCCTTGACTCGGCGATCGCGGAAGGGGAAACTCATGACGTACACGGCAACCAGGATTGCCGCCAGATGAAATACCGCCGTCACCAGGCCCATTCCAAGGAAACCCTGGTAGTTGCCGCTCACGTTGCCTACGGACTGCAGCTGGACCCGAACCGGCTCCTCCATGGACTTGGTGAAAAGGTTTGAGCCGATGGTCGCAAATACGGAACGTATTTCCTTTGTGGCAAAGGTGTTCGTCAGGTAATTCTGGCCGCTGGAGTAAATGGGCACCACCGGAGTTTCCAGGCGAAGAGCCCTGCGTTCCATATCGTAAGGCAATACGATAAAGGCCTGCAACTCGCCGCGAATCACGGCGTGCTCGCACTCGCCAAGGTCTTCGCAGATTTTGGCCACGTCGATAACGGGGCTGGCCCTTAAGCCCTGCTCCAGTTCATCGGCCAACTGGGAACGATCCTGCTTTACCATTCCTACGGGAATGTGCTGGATGATTTCCGCAGAGAATACATCCACCATGAAAACGGACACCCCCACGGGCAGCACAAACAGGATCAGCCACAGCACCAGATTGTGACTGAAGTAAAGCTTGCGAACAGTTCTAAAAAACGCCTTTAGCACAAACTAACCGCAAATTACCGAATCTGTTCCACCGGGAAAAGAACGCTCATGCCGGGGCGGAGATTTTCGACCTTCTGCTTGGGGCGAAAGCGAACTTCAAAACTCTTGAGGTCAAATCCGCCGCTTTCCTTGGAACTACGCCAAGTGGCATAATCACCAACAGAAGCGATGTAGGAGACTTCCATGTCGATGTGCTTGTCCAGGGCGGGAATGAACATGTTGAAGGCTTTGCCCTTGGACACATTCTTCAGCAAATCTTCGCGCAGGTGGAATACCGCCCAAGCATCATCCAAGTCCGTAATGGCCACCACCGGCATACCGGAGCCAACCACCTCGCCTTCTTCCACAAGCTTTACGGAAACTTCACCGGCGATGGGAGCGCGGATCTTGGTTTCTTCCAAGTAGGCGTCCACCTCGGCGTTTGCGCCCTTGGCCTGAAGCACCAGGGCGTTGGCCGCGGCCTTGTCTTCGGAACGGGCGCCCACAACAGCCTGGTCATACTGGGCCTTGGCGGCGTCGGCTGCGGACTGGGAAGCCTTCATCTGGGTTTCGGCCTCGTCACGTTTTTGCAGCGGAAGGACGCCCTCGTTATAAAGTTTCTGAACGCGGTCGTAGGTATTCTTTGCCAGGTTGGCCGCTTCCTGGGCACGATCCGCCATGGCCTTCAGCGCAGTCAAGTCTTCGGCGCGAGCGCCATTCTTCGCCTTGTTGGCCTGGGCGCGGGCGGCACCAAGGGCGCCCTGGGCCTGCATCTTCTTGGCCTCGATTTCGGGGCTGCTGATAATGGCCACGATGGCGCTCTTTTCCACCATATCACCTTCGTGGAAGAACAGCCTCTCGACGCGGCCAGGAACCTTGCCTGCCACCAATACGCGGCGAGCTTCCATCTGCCCCTGCAGATAGGCTTCGCGAGGTTCCGTCGCAAACTTTTGCAGCGTGGTGATGCCAAAGACGATGAGGCCGATGAGCACCAGAACTACCAGGACTTTACCAAAGAACTTCAACCATTTCATCTTTCTTCTTCCTTTTTAAATTCCATTGTTTGCTGCAGGGGCCGGAGCGGTTTCATCTGCAGCGGGTGCAGTTTCTATGGGAGTCGCCTCCGTCGGAGCCGAAGCTTGCTCAGCCGAGGCGGGAGCCACTGCAGGCTCCGCGGCAGTTTCTACCGCAAACTCTGCCTCCGGTTCCTGAACCGGCTCGGACTTCGACTCTTCCTTAGGCTTTACATCCTTAAGCATCTCACCGGCGTTCACCACTTCCCCACTGGCTTCCAAAAGGCCAAGCCACGCAATTACAGCATCATAGTGGGCCTTGAGATCGGCCACCTGCAAACGGCTAAGCGCCAGTTCCGCATCCACCACGTCGAGGCCCGTTGCAAGGCCAGCCTCGTAGGCCAAGGTCTGGCTGCGGTGGGCTTCCTCTGCGAGCTCGCGGGTTTTCTTCAAGCTTTCCAGACGGCTTTGGGCGTGTTCCTTTTCGCGCCAGCGTTTTTCCACCAGCAGCTTGACGTTGTCCATGGTGTTTTCTTCCATGCTTCCAAGAGAGCGGTCCAGGGCCTTGGCGTTTGCCACCTTGGAGCGGGTTTCGCCACCCTTGAACAAGTCCCACTGGAGCTTTGCACCAACGGCCCATTCCGGCTCCAGGATGGTGAGGTCCCGGGTGTAGAGTTCCTTGTAGGCAAACAGGGCAACCATAGGGTAATAATCGCCGCGGGCAGCGCTTACCGCATCCTGGCTGCGCTTACGCTCGGTTCGCAACTGGCGAAGGCCGGGATGGCGATCCATAGCCAGCTGCTTGAATTCCTCCATGGAAGGCGTTGTTTCGGGCGCCATCACCGGAGTCACCGCAGTGATGCTGGTATCCGTATGCAAAAGGCTCGCCAGGGCCATTCGGGCCAGGGACTGGTCACGGTAGGAATCCTCCAAGGCATTTTCCGCTTCGGCCAGGGCCACTTCTGCGCGAAGGCGTTCCGCCTTGCTGATCTGACCGCCTGATTCCAATTTCCTGGAACGTTCCAGGTGCTCTTCCAGGTTCTTCTTGGTGGTTTCGCGCAGGGAGGTCAACTCTTCGGCCAGGCGAAGGGTAAAGTACTTAGTGGCCACATCCATCAGGATGGTGTTCTGGGCCATGTCGAAGGCCGCCTTCTTGGCGTTCACATTTTCCTTGGCGGCGTCGTATGCGGCAGTGCGCTTAAAGCCCGTGAACAAGGGCCAAATAGCGGTAAGGCGAGCGTTGAAGAACACATCGTCCTGCACCTTCATGCGAAAATCCTTGGAGTCGTCGATCTTGGACGAAGCCGCGGCACCATACTCATCGGCCTTCTGCTGAGCCAAATCGTTTACGTTCTTGCTGCCGACAACTCCGCTCCAAATGTCACCGGACTTGGCATCTACGGCGGCCTTGGCCTGTTTACGGGCCATGTCCTCGGACGTGCCAGCAGCCATCATTTGCTGAGCGGCAGCATCAACAGCCTGTGCGTAAGCCTGCTGGTAGGCTGCGTTGTAGGTAGACAGGTAGGCCTTGGAGTAAGCCGCAGCCCCCGCGATTTCGCTGAGGGGTCCCTGCAAAGAACTCAGGTCAATTTCAATGGGATCGTTAATCTTGGTGACGCTAGCCGTTAGCGAAAGCTGGGGCAAGAACCTGGAGCGTGCCTCCGTCTGGCCGCTTTCCGCCATCTCCACCTTGGCCCTTTCGGCCTTGATCTGGGTGTTACTGGCCTTGGCCATTTCCAAAGCCTCTTGCAATGTAATCGGGGCGGCAAACAACGGGGCACAAGCCAAAGCCGCACAAGCTGTAAACAGGGATGCAGTACGCTTTTTCATAACACTCATAAAATAAAAAACTGAGAAATTTCGTTGTATACCAAATTTCTTACAAATCTTACATTTTTTACAGATTTTACTACAAAAATATTACTTAGTTTTGAATATGCGATTTTTAGACCATTTTAAAAGATTTTTGCACCACAAAAAAAATCCCCTCCATTGAGGGGACTTTCGTCTAAAGCGCTTTAATTTGAACGCCTTGGCTACTTACCGGGAGTCGGATCTCCGGCAACCCAAGACTTGGCTTCGTAACCCATCGACTCAAAACTTACACGCTGGAGGCTCTTGCCCCAACCATCCGCATCACCCAGGTCCGGCCAAGTATCGGAATAGAGAGTCGCATCGGACCAGTCATAGTACCATTGGACATCCTTAAGGGCACCATCCAATACGTCAAAGTCGAAAGGCTGCTTTACGGCAACCATTTCACCGCGGTTGGAAAGCTTACCACTATAGAATGTGATAGGCACGTTTTCAGGAATGCCGTATGTTGCGCGGAGTTCGGCATCCTTTCCCTTCAAGGAATCCGAAACAACAAGCATCAGGCCACCGGCAGGAATAATGTCACCCGAGGAAAATTCCATGTTGACACCTTCGATTTTCCAGCCCTTGCTCTTGCCGTTCTTTGTTATATACAAGTTAACATCCGCTTCGGACTTGTTCACCAGTTCCAGGAATTCAAAGGGAATCGTACCGCCTTCCTGGGGATGGTAGTAGATTTCGTTGATAAATACGGGGCCAGATTTCAAGGTGGAATTGGCTGCCCCCGGAGTCGGGAGAAGCAGAGCCCCCTGAGAAGTTGAGCCATCGCCCACTTCGACAATACCGCTGGACAGGTTGCTTGCAGCCAACATCAAGCTGGATTCAGAACCAGTCTTTTCGCCACCTACTGTTTCGTACAGGTAGTATTCACCACCCTTGGGGTTCAAATAAAGAACCTTTCCAAAGGTCGTTTCAACACTGGGATCCAATACGAGATATCCCTTGGCCGGTACAACACCTGCAGAGATAACCCATTCGTCCGAAAGGTACTTGGACTTGAAAATCCAACCGGAAACATCCACATCCTGATCACCATCATTGTAGAGTTCCACCCAGCCCTTATCACCGCCCAGAACAAAAGGCTGAACTTCGTTCAGACGAACCTTGGAGGGCTTGATATAGTCGTCGGGACCGCCAGGATTGCCTCCCTTGACAGAGCTTGCACCCCAAGCGGCAGCCTGCGCAGGATTGCCACCGATATAAACCAGGGTACTGCCCTTGCCATCGGCACGGCTAGTCCAAGGAGGTTCGCTGCTAAAGGCGCAAGTCATGTCGCCCTTGCCGTTCACCTTCACGTCAATCACGTCACCTTCGTTGGCGAGCTTCGCAACGGCGCCCGTCTTAGGGTCAACATCCCAAGGTCCAAACAGGCGACCGGCAAAGTCGGGATATGTTGCCTTGAACAGGTCCGGGTTGTTGGTGACGACGATGTATTCGTCAAGGGCCAGCGGCTCTGCCGGGAAGGTGTAGGATACAGCACCGTCAAGACGAAGTCCTAATTCCCAGCTCATGTCGCTTACGCCAACACCGCTCTGGATTTTCAACTCCACCCATTCCAGGTCAGATCCATCTGGCGCATTGTACATGATTTCCGTAATGGAAACATAGGTAACGCCCTTTTCAAACTCCACAGAACTCAGGGGTGTGTCAGAAGCTCCCTGAGAGCTGGAAGACTGAGCAGTCGGCTTATCGCCGGAGGATACTGCAGGATCATCGGGACCAGCAGGATTGCCGGACTTGCCATCATCAGAAGAGCAAGCCATTAGGCCAAAGGCCAGGGCGCAGGCACCCACAAAAGAGAAACGGTTCATATTCATAAGGACTTTCCTCATCAAATACATAAATCCATTTTAAAAATTTCCGGCCAGGGGCGTCCAGTACGGAGTCTTGAAACGGCGGGGATTTTCGTACACGCGCTTCCATTCCGCGGCGGCATTGCCAAACTTGGAGAAGCCGGAATTCTTCAAATTAAACTTTTTAATCAAGTCAAACATCCAGTAGGGCATCTGAAGCGCGGGACATTTCAGTTCCAGTACAGCATCGGCACCTGGCTGAAAGAATCGGGGAATACCGGTGGAGTGCATGTAGTGCGGGTCCACGGTATAGTCAAATCCGTTTTCTTCACGGAAGCGCATGCCCGTATCGATGGTGACGCGAGAGTACTCCTCGCGAAGGCCAAACCAGGCGCGACGCTTGTACTGGGTCAGCAGACGCGGATGTGCATTGTGGAGCTCGGTCTTGTACAAGAAATCCTTAAGGTACTTGCGATCCTTGTCGGATTTGCAGGGCCATTCCTCGGGTTTCATGTGCCACACTTCCTCGGGAGAAATTCCCTTGATGGTGGCGCGGCTCTTGTAGCAAATATTTTTAATCTTGCGCTTGCATTCGAAGTGGAAGGTACCATCCTGTGCAGGGTGCTCGCCGTAGGTGCGAATGCGCATGTTGAAGCGGTCAATCAGCTGTTTCTTCTTCCAGCCGAGGAAAGTCCAGCTGGGGGAATCCAGATACAGGTTGGTGATGTAGTAGAAGTGACCGGGGGTAATCTGGGAATAATGGTCTTCTTCGCAGTAGGGCTTAAGGAACTCGCCTATGGCATCCGCCCATTCTACGGGGATGTGGTACTTGAGTTCAAAGCGTTCAAGAAGACTAAATCCGCGAGCTTCGGCCATACTACTTCAAACCTTCGCGAAGATGATTTACGACGCTAGGATTGGCAAGGACACCAGCGTAATCCAGCAGCATAATGTAGCGGTCGTAGATGTCGGCCTCCAGCTTCACGGCCTTGATATCGCTTTCCAGGGCGCCTTCGCGAGCGCGAAGTAGCAGCAGCGGGTCGGAGCCGGCCTTGTTAGCAAACTCCTCAAAGAGGCTTCCGGCGTTCACCTTTTCCACGAATTCCTTCTGCACCTTCCACTGGGCGATCAGTGCGACGATTTCCTCGGAGAGGCGGCCCACCTTCTGGTTCACCTGACGCACGGCGTCCAGATAGTCGCTTTCGGCATCCAGCTGAGCCACCTGGCTCTTGATGGCGCTGCCGTTGTTGCTGTCAAAGAAGGGAAGCTTGATGCCCACGTTCAAGAAAAACTTGTCGGCAGTCTTGCGATTATCCGCATCGGCAACCAGGAATCGGGAGGTGCCTTCGCAGTTAGCAAAACCAGTACAGCCATGCTCATCCAGGAACTTCTGCTTAAAATCTTCGTATTCGGGCTTTGCATTCTGGAAATCAAACTTGTCGAATTCCTTGTACTTTTCCATCAAGGATTCAACCTGAAGTTCGTAGCCGATGCCGATATGGGTGATATAGTCGCGGTTCTTGGCCAGGTCCTGATCGGCCTTGGCGCGTTCACTTTCCATCTTGCTCTTGGCCTTAAGGATCAGCGGAGCGTTGTCGTCGATGGCAAAGCCCTTTTCCAGGCTTGCAGCAAGTTCATCCATGGACGGAAGCCAAGAGGAATCCAGCTCCACTTCGTCGAAGTCCGGCACCCAGGAACGCATCTTCAGCTCGGCGTCGCGCAAGGAGGCACTGTCGCTCATGAGATTTGCGCGAAGGGAGGCTTCGGCCTCGATGGCGGAAATCAGCTCCTGCATGCTGAAGGAAGAGGCTCCTGCCTTAAGGTGCAGGACCTCGATGCGGTCCTGGTTCACCTGATAAATCTGCTGATTCAAGTTAGCGATTTTACGACGATTCACATAGCGGAGAGCGCGTTCGTAGCGTTCGTACATCACATAGGAACGGTCCACGGCCAGACGCGCATTCTGATAGTTCTTCTGGGATTCGTAATACTGCTTGTCGGCGGAACCCTCGCCGAAGGACTTGGGCTTGAAACGCAGTTCAAAGTCGTGCTTTGCAAAGCTGAAGCCATCCAGCTTGTAGCGCAGTTCCACGTTGTCCCAAAGCTTAAGGGGGCGTTCGCCAGCAGACACTTCGGAACGTTTCTGGGAAGCCTGCAGAACCGGATCTTCGTCTACAGACTTTACCAGCTGCTCCCAGGTAAGGGGGGCGGCAAAGGCGGCAGTAGACAGGGCCACAGAAAGAACAGTGAGAAACTTCATTATTTAGCCTTTTCCTGCTTCTTCAAATTCTTGATGCTAGTTTCGGAAATGGAAACCATTTCGCCCAGCAGGAACGGGTTTTCTTCGGGAATCTTGATGGTGACTTCGCGACCGTAGATGGGCATTTCCGGCATCTTCCACATGCGGGTGGGGAAAGCTACGATTCGGCTGGAGAGGCCAACCACTTCGCCAACCACAGCCTTGCCGGTTCCTGCCAGGGTGGTCACCTTGACGGCCTCGCCCACGTCCACGCGCTGATAGACCTGTTCGTTGATGTAGCCGCGGATGAGCGTCGGGGACTTGTGAGTCAGGGTAACGATGGGGGCGAAGCTAGAAACCTTTTCACCGTCGCGGACGTTCACATCGCCCACGACCCAGTCTTCCTTGGCGATCTGGACCAGTTCCTCTTGCTGCTTTTCCAGTTCGGCCAGTTCCTTCTTCAGGTTTTCGGCCTCGGTTGCGCCGCTGGTCTTCTGCAACTTGTTGCTGCCGCGCAAAAGGGCGATCTGGGCATTGGCGTTCTTGCCGGCCAGGGCAAGTTCATTCTTAAGGCTCTTGATGCGCATGGCCATGGCATCATTGCCATCGCTCTTGGCGTTGGACTTGGAGAGGCTCTTGAGCTTTGCGGAGATGGCCTTGTTTTCCTGATACTGGGTTTCCAGGTCGCGGATTTCGGCGCTCAGGGTCAGCCGACGGGATTCGTAGTTGGCCTTGACTTCGGCCACCTTCTGGTCAATTTCGGCGGAGCTCAGGTTGCTACGGCCTTCCAGGGCGTCCAGCTGACGAGTCAGTTCGCTAATGCGCATGGTCAGGTCCGGGCGGTTCAGCTCCACGATGGTGTCGCCAGCGTGAATTTCCTGGCCGGGAACAACGTGAACCTTTACGATTTCAGTTGCACTGGGCACGCTGATGATGGTTTCGGATGCTTCGGCGATGCCGCGGTACATGGCTACCTTGCCCTGGTACATAAAGCCAAGGACAATGGCGACAACAACGCAGATTACCCAAGCCAAGGAAAGCTTGTGGGTGTAGACGTACGCCACACCGGCGTTGGACTTGTGGGCGTTCCAAAAATTATCCAGGAGATCTTCGAGCTTATTCATTTTGTATCTCCTTACATTTCCGTTGTAGCGTCTTGCATCATGAACTGGACGTCGGAGATGCCATCGATCTTGGAAAGTTCCGTGAGAATTTCCGCAGCGGGCTTGGTGGCGCGCAATCTAACCTGGTAGGCCACATCCAGTCGAGCCCCACCGTCCACTTCGCGCATGGTAATCAGGATGAACGTCTTGAGGCTGGTTCTCATCAGTTCCTCGACCTGGCCGCGAACCTTGGGTTCGTTGGGCAACGCAAAACGGAGCATGCCGTCAAAGAAGTGCTTTGTGCCAAGACCCGTTCTGGAGAGGAGGAAGGCCACCGCACTGAAGGCCATGGTTCCACCGAGGGCAGCCCCCCAGGCGTACACACCGCAACCGATACCTGCACCCAGGGAGGCGAAGATAAACATGATGTCGCGGGGATCCTTGAAGCTGGTTCTAAAGCGAACCACGGAAAGGGCGCCCATCATGCCAAGACCGCGGCCAACGTTGTCGCCGATGGCGGACATCACCATGGCGGCAACCACGGAACTCAAGACGATACCCTGCACAAAGTTGCGGGAATAGGAAAGTCCCAGGAAGGTCTTTTCGTAAGTCCATGCGATGATGGAGGAAAGGACGAAGGCCAGGATCAGGGTATAGGCCAGCGTAATGAGCGATGCGTTTGCAGTACCAGACTGAACGGCAAGAAGGTCGAGCATAGAATCTCCGTTTTTACTTTACAAATCTTCCAACCATAATTTACTTTAATACACCATTTTTTTAAGGCGCATTTCTGTAAAAAAGGGTGAACAAAGACCCAACTCATTCCCTAAACAGGCGATTTTGTGACAAAACCCACCTATTTTTTTTCACCGACAGAAATATGTAGCAAAAATCAACTAAACCGTCCGGCCACCTGCTTGCGCTGACGCCCCCTTTCGGAGACCAGGGCCTCCAGCAAAAACAGCAGGGCGGCAAGCCCCAGAAAGATCTGGTAACGGTCCTGGTAGTTCTCCATGCGGTCGCTGGCCTGTTCCTTCTTTTCGAGGGTGGCGATCTCGGAGAGCACCTTCTGCAGCTGGAATTCACCGGGGCTGGCGTAGAAGTACAGGCCGCCGGTTACGCTGGCGATTTCCTGAAGGGTTCCATCCTCGAGGCGGGTGGTGACGATGTTCCCCTGTGCATCCTTCTTATAGGCCACTTCACCGTTGCGGCTAGGCACGGGAATGGGCACACCCTCGCGGGAGCCTATACCGATGGTATAGATGCGAATTCCCTGGGCGGCGGCCTCCTTGGCGGCGTTCACCGCGGCGGCCTCCAGCTCTTCACCGTCGCTCATGAGAATCATCACGGAGTACTGGCCCGCACTACCGGAATTCTGGTACATGGACATACCCTTGCGAATGGCGTTTTCCAGGTTCGTACCCGGCATGAGCCAGCCCGGCGTCAGTTCGCGAAGCATCATCTGCACGGTACCGTAATCCAAGGTCAGGGGAACCATGACCTGGGCTTCACCGGAGAAAGCCACTAGGCCCACGCGGTCGCCGGAGAGGGATTCCAGAAAGGCGGAAATTTCGTGGCGACTACGGGTCAGGCGATTGGGCTTGATATCCTCGGCCAGCATGGAAAGGGAAATATCCTGCAGCAACACGAGATCCAGGCCCTTGCGCTCGATATGTTCCATCTTGCGGCCCCACTGAGGGCGGGCCAGGGCGACGAACAGGAATGCGATGGCCAGCAGAAGAACCAGCACCTTGGCCAGGCGACGCCAGGGGGACACCGAGGTAGAAAGCTTCGGCAGCATGGAAAGGGAGACGAAGCGGGCGGCCAGCTTTTTACGGCGCCGGTAGGCATACACAAAAAGCAGAGCGAACAGGGGGAGGGTCAGAAGACCCCACAAGAAACTCGGTTCAGCAAAACGCATAATGATTCACAATGATAAATGATTAGGGGATGCGGACGAAGCGGGTGTTGGCCAGCAGCAGTTCCAGAAGAATCAGGCAGGCGCCGATCAACAACCAGGGGTAGAACTTTTCAGCGTAGCGGGCATAGGCGATGGTCTCGATTTCGGTCTTTTCCAGTTCGTCAATTTCGGCGTAGATGCGTTCCAGCTCCTCCTTGTTCTCGGCACGGTAGAAGCGTCCGCCGGTCTTTAGGGCAACGGCGTTCAGCACGTTCTCGTCAATGCCCTCCTCGGGGGTGATTTCCCTTTCGCCCCAGGAGATTTCACCGGTCCAGGGATTCTGCTGGAAGGAGAGGATCTTGCCGCGTTTCTTGCCTACGCCGATGGTATAGACCTTGACACCCAGGGACTGGGCGACCTCGGCGGCACGTACGGGCGGCACCACGCTAGCATTATCCCTACCGTCGGTGAGAAGAACCACCACCTTGGACTTGGCCTCGGACTTTTGCAGACGGGCAAGGGCGTTCATAAGGCCATCGCCGATGGCGGTACGGCTACCGATAATGGAATCCTGCGCCAGGTCATCAGTGGCCTTGAGGATTTCGAGGAGCGAACCGTAATCCAAGGTCAAGGGACACTGGGTCATGGCGCGGGCGCCAAAGGCGGATATGCCGATGCGATCGCTGTGGCGTTTCTGGATGAATTCTGAAATCACCTGCTGGGCATAGCTTAGGCGGCTATACTTCCAATAATCCCCCGATTTGAGCATTCGTTCCGCGTTAAGTACACCCAGCTTCGCCTGTTCTGCACGGGTCAGCATATCCAAGGTCCCCATGGAGCCAGAAACGTCCAGGGCGAGCATAATGTCCACGCCATCGGTAGAGGTGTACTCCACTTCCATGGCGTTCTGGGGGCGGGCAAGGGCAACCACAAAGCAGCAGAGGGCGGCCAGGCGAAGGGCCGGCACAATGTGGCGGAAGCGGACCCTGTTGCTGGGGGCGGCCTTCTTGGCGATTGACAGGGCCGGGAACTTGATGGTGCTCTTGCGGCGACGGTTGCGATATATATAGGACGCAATCAGAACCGGAACCAGCAGCAACAGCCAGAAGGCCTCCGGATTCTGAAAATGTAACGATCCAACATCCATAAATTCTCCCAAAAAGCGCAAAATCAGCGACAGCAGCTAGAATATACTATTACATACCATTAGATTTTCGACCAAAATTTACGAAAAACAGCAAAAAAAGACCACCGGGTTTTCCAGGAAAGATTTCTTTCGTGAAAATTCCATTTTTCCTTTGACATTTTCCGGGCATAAGCCGATATACTCTTGGAGTTTTTTGGAAGTAAACTATGGACAAGAACTACTACAAGAATATTGCAAGCCAGCTGAGCAAGGCAAGCCCGAATAGGGAAATCCAGCTTAAGTTCCCCGTACTCAAGGCCTACGAATACTGGGCTCGCTTTTTGAAATATCACAACAACTACCCCTGCCCCTCCGAATTCATGCAGGCCCTGCCGTTCAAGTCGGCAAAGAACATTGTCGACTCCGTGCAGAAGGTCATGGAAAACGAGAACAACGAGGAACTGATCCTGGTTGAACTGACCGGACACGCCATCGACAGGCCTCGCAAAAAGAACGGCGATGACGATTTCTGCATCTTTGACGACACCTCCAGGGATTTTAACGGGAAAAAGGTGGAACGCCGAAGAAGGGAACCCGAAAAAATCAGCGACCTGCTCTCCAAGGACTACCACGACCGAGAAAGCGCCTGCGAAGAATTCAACAAGGCCGCAAGGTCTGGCTATATGGACCAGATCGTGGATTCGGTACGCACCTACCTGGACAGGGAATCCATCTACGACAAGAAGGTGAAACTTGCGGCCCAGCAGACGTTCATCAACGAAGTGGTGGCTCTTATGGAGGAATATTCCACCGCTGAAGACCCCTACATCGCGCGCCTCAAGACAATCCAGAACCTGTACAAGCTCAACGACCTGGAGCTGGAATTTTTGATTTTCACCTGGGTATTCTACCACGAAAAGACCTGCGAGGACCTTGTAGACTTCATGCACTCCCGCTGCCGTAAGGATTCCAATACGGCAGACCATTTCCAGCAGATTTTCCAGACAAGCCAGGGCCATATCGACCAGATCCTGAGCCCCAAGGCAACGCTCCAGCGCATGATGCTCCTGAACGAGGATCAGCTCCCCCTTTCCAAGATTGTCGCCTACCTGGATGGCCGCGCCGGCAGCGACTTCTGCGAAAGCAACTTCCGGGTTTACAAGGGGCGCGCCATCGACTTTGAACAGCTTCAGGGAGAGAACCCCGACGCGGAACTCCTTGTGGAAATTCTGACCCACTACGAGAAGGGAAATCCGCTGAACATCTTTCTGTACGGTGTCGAAGGTACCGGAAAGACGGAACTTTCAAAGGCCATCGCCAAGAAACTGGGGAAGAAGCTGGTGCTGACCAACCTGGACTACTCCGGCAACGGCAAGGACAACATCCTCTCCGACAAGACGAAGGAGAAGATGAGCAGTATCCTGCTGGCCAGCTACACCTTTCATAACGAAGAGGCTATCCTGCTGGTGGACGAAGCCGATGCCATTCTGAACGGATGCGAAAAGGGCGAACTGAACAGTTTCCTGGAACAGCTGGACATGCCCATCATCTGGATTTCAAACAATATCGACTTTATCGAGGCAAGCACCTTGCGCCGCTTCGATTTCTCCATGAAGTTCGAGCGCCTGGACGGCTCCAGAAGAGTGGAAATTTGGAAGTCCATCCTCAAGGCACAAAAGGCGGAGAAACTCTTGGACGAAAAGACCGTCGAGAAATTTTCTGGCGAGATTCCCGTTACGGCGGGGGGCATCACCCAGGCCATACGCACCGCCAAGGCGCTAAAGAAAAGCGGATCAAAGCTGCGCCCCGCCGACGTGGTGCAGCGAATGACCAAGGCCCAGGCGGAGCTTTTGCAGCTGGACCTGGAATACGACAACCGCGATACGGAAAGTCATGCACCGAAGTACTCCCTGGACGTGCTGAACACCGACGCCAACATGGAAAGCCTGATGAAGGTTATCCGCGGCTACGATGCCAAGTGGCAAAACTTCGAGGAAGGGGATCGCCCCGACGCCTTGAACATCCTGCTCTACGGCGCCCCCGGTACCGGCAAGACGGAATTCGCAAGGCACATCGCACGTGAACTGGGGCGCAAGCTTATGGTCAAGCGCACAAGCGACATCCTGAGCATGTACGTAGGCGAAAGCGAAAAGCAGATCCGCAAGATGTTCAAGGAAGCCGAGGAGCAGCAGGCCATCCTCTTCTTGGACGAGGCGGACAGCCTTATCCGCGACCGCCGAGGAGCAAGCCGCGGCTGGGAAGTATCCCAGGTGAACGAAATCCTTACGCAGATGGAAAACTTCAAGGGCATCTTCATCGCGGCCACAAACTTCAACGACAATCTGGACCAGGCATCTCGCCGTCGATTTGCGTTGAAGGTAAAGTTCAGCTATCTGAAACCCGATGCCGTTCCCCTGGTATGGAAGCTGTTCTTTCCCAAGGTGGAGTGTCCCGAGGAGGCAAGTCGCATCAGGCTGCTGGCTCCCGGCGACTTCAACGCCGTCTACGGCCAGCTACGATTCCTGGACGAAGGCGAAGTCACCGCGGAACGCATCGTCAGGGAGCTGCGAAACGAAGTGGCCGCCAAGGACGACAGCGAAGGCCGCCACATGGGCTTCGTGGCCTAGGGCCGCGGCTTTTTTCGCCTAGGCCTGCGCAACCTTCAGGGTCTGCAAATAGGACTTCAGCTGGTCGCTGATGCGGTAGCTTTCGCGGGCCTTTTGAATGGCCTTGTTATGGCACCAGGGGCTTAAGGAGCGCTTCTCTATGAAGGGGAGCGTGCTTTTTTCTTGCTTGGCGAGAGCCGTGGCGAAGTACCAGGCGATCATCATGTTGATGTAATACTTTTCGGAGCGAACCTTGGCTACCCACTTGAGATATTCAGGTTTAAAGTCCTCGTCCAGAAAGTGCGTCATCAGCATTTCCATGCCGAAGCGGCAGGTGTATTCCTCATCGGAGGCAATCCACTGTCTGATTTTTTCGACAAGCTGCGGCTTATTCTTCTTAAAGACTTTCGGCGACATGATATCGCAAACGGCCCAGTTATCTACGAAGGGCAGAAACGCATCGGCAAGCTCTACGCACTGGGTGTAATCCTTGACTTCGGAGATCAAGAGACCGTGGAGCATATTCTCGTCGTAGTACTTGTGAGGCAGCTGACGCAAAAAATCGTCCATGGCTTTTGCGGCCCGGGCAGAAGCCCTCGCTTCTTGCATCAGTTCCTTGGCAAGTTTGCGAACTTGAGGAACGCGAACTCCGATAAACAGCTCTGCGGGAACCGTAGGGGTAAGCTTCGCCTGAAAGGCTGCATATTCGGCATCACGCAGTTCGAACAACTTCTTTTGATATTCAGAATTTTCAGTCTTTTTCATGCACATACAATATAGATAGAAGAGAAAAGTTTATAATTTATCCATATAGAAAAAGAGGTTTTCATGCAAAAGAAATTTATTACATCCGCCCTTACGACCACATTACTCGTCGGGGCGATTACACTCACCGGCTGCAGCGGCGCAAGCCAGGAATCCGCTCAAAGAAATGAAACCGCACTCGTAGAAAAAGTATCCGCGGATGCCGCGCAAAATGCTGCCGAAGTGAAGGGTTCTGCCGACTACAAGGCAATCTCCCTGAAAGATGGTGCCACCGTCACCTGGATCAAGGACAACGCCGGAGAAAAGCTGAACCCTCGTGACCTCTTTAGCGATGCCAGCGATTCTCTTTTTGCATCCCTCAACATGCCCCAGGGCATTCCCGCAACGGTCAGCACCTTCCTTATGAAAGTGGATGGAGACTACATCCTGTTTGACGCAGGTCTGGGCGACTTTGGCGGCCAATTGGCAACCCACCTGGGCGAAATGGGAGTAAACCCCGACGACATCAAGTTGATATACCTCACCCACCTGCACGTGGACCACATTTCTGGTCTTGTGAAGAAGGGAGAACAGGGTTTTGAGAAAGTCTTCAAGAACGCGGACGTTTATGTAGGCCAGGCGGAACGTGATGCCTGGATGAGCATGGAAAAGAACGACTTGCAAAAGGCTATCCTTGGCGTGTACAACGACAAGCTGAAACTCTTTGCCTTTGGCGACAAGTTACCTCACGATGTGGAAGCCATAGATGCAGTAGGCCATACTCCTGGCCACACCGTTTTCCGCCACAACGAACTTCTGGTCATCGGCGACTTGATGCACGGTTACGCCCTGCAGATTAATCATCCGGAAATCAACTCCAACTACGACATGGACAAGGCAAAATCCATCGAAAGCCGTAAGAAGATCCTGGAATACGTGAAGGCCAATAACCTGACCATGGCAGGCATGCACTTGCCCAGCCCCGGATTCGCCGAATAAGCACTTAATTGCCACAGGGCCATCAAACCCTGGGCGAATGCAAAATCTATGCCTAAACGTACTGGAGTAGCCGACCTTCCACTGCACACGGGGACCGTTCCCCGCTGGCTCGCTGATCGCATGCGAGACCTGGGCAAGTTGATTGCGGAATCCATCGTCGAAAATTACGGCAAGAAGGAATTTCTGGTACGCTTAAGCGATCCCTTGTGGTTTCAGTCCTTTGGCGCGGTCCTTGGAATGGACTGGCATTCCTCGGGAATCACCACTAGCGTGATGTACGCATTAAAGCGCGGATTGAACCCCATCGCAAGGGACCTGGGAATTTACGTTTGCGGGGGTCGCGGAAAGTTCTCCAGGGAAACGCCCACGGAACTTTTGATGATTGGCGACCAGACGGGCGTTAACGGCAACATGCTGGCCCGCAACAGCAAACTCTGCGCCAAGGTGGACAACACCGCCGTACAGGACGGTTTTCAACTTTACCAGCACAACTTCATCGTCACCGACGAGGGAGACTGGGCCGTGGTGCAGCAGGGCATGAACACCGGAGCAAAGGCCGCACGGCGCTACCACTGGTGTTCCTCCAATTTGAGGTCCTTTGTAGAGGAACCCCACACCGCCATCGTCGGCGAAAACCGCGGCGAAATTCTGAATCTCACCCATCAGCAGGCGCGGGGCACTCGAAATTCAATCCTCGAGTTAAGCCACGAGAATCCCGACCGCATGATGCGAGAAATCAAGCAGATTGTGGAGCCCAGCAGGTCCATTATCGTTTCGCCGCAGTACGACTTGTTTGCGCCAGCCAGCGAAACAGATTTAGTACACAGTGTCCGCGACCCCATCCTCGTAAACAGCAGCCGCGACTGCATCATGCCTACGCGCCATGAGGTTCACGCCGAGGACGTTGACTTAAAGCGCCTAGGTGCCGTTCTTGCCACCGCCTACGAATCGGACCATCAGGATTTCGAAAGCTTGCTGCTCACTCCGGGACTTGGCCCCCGCACCCTGCAATCCCTCACCCTTGTCAGCGAAGTCATCAACGGCACCCCATCACGCTTCAGGGATCCGGCACGGTACTCCTTCGCCCACGGCGGAAAGGACGGTCACCCCTTCCCCGTACCTACCCGCGTCTACGATGAATCCATCCGCATTCTCGGAGACAGCATCGAAAAGGCAAAGATCGGCAACCGCGACAAATTCGAATGCTTGAATCGTCTGCATGCAACGCAGCTTGCCATGGAGCAAAACTGCGAACCTTTGGCAAACTTCGACAAAACCATTGAACACGAAAACGCCCACTCCAAGGAATGGGGCGGGCGTACTGTTTAGGAAAGCAAAAAATTACTGGAACTTCGCAGTATAGGTAGCTCCATTTTGGGGAGATACCAGACGGGGATTTTCGACGCTACCGTCATCCCAGCCCACGAATACCGCGCCGGCAGCAGGTACAGCGGAAAGTTCCATCTGGTTTCCGCCAAAGAACTTGCCGGAATAATCCGTAGAGGTGGAGCTCCCCGGAAGCTTCATGCCATCGACAAGAACCGCACCGTTGCCACTGGATTTTACCGATACGGAAATCGGGGATGCCAAGCCAAGAAAGTCCTGATATTCGCCCCAAATAGCGCCATCACGCTGTCCCGCCCAAGAAGCAAAAATACTTCCAGACACATCGAAGTCATGACCGAAATCACGCGGGAATTTGCTCATGTCGCGAGAGATTTCAGCGTTATCAATGGACTGAACAATACGAGTCGTAGCTGCAGCAACCTTGCTCTGATTCAAGTAGTAGCTGTACATGACAGCCGCGTGATTCGCAAACAAACGTCTAAAGTCGTCATTCTTGATAAGTTTCGCAAAAATTGTGTGGAAGCATTTTGCCGAAGCATTGTTGCTGCACGGTACAGGCGATGAATCAAAGCCACCTCCCATTTTTCCACCCTGCAATATCCAGTCGAACATGGTGGGTGCACCGGAGGCATCGTAATTGAAGCCCGTAACGGCCCAGTCCCAGCCAAAGCCGTGATCCAGGTCGAACACCATGAATTTCCACGGCTGTTCCGGGGAACGCCAGGCGCGAACGTTGTTGTTGGGCCAGTCACCGTTCTTGAAGTAGATCTGGGCAGCCATGTAATCGGCATAGTTGCCCACATCCATCACCGTCTTGATGTATTCATACTTGTCGTTGTTCGTTCCGCTAAAGTCGTTGGAGGCGATGTACTGGAGCATCTGCACGTAACCATCTACGGTACCGCCGCCTGCGGTAATTTCTTCATCCACATGCTTTACGATATCCACGTTCTTGGAATCGATCCCGTAGTTGGTTTCCACAAAGTGCTCGTTCATCTTTTCGCGCAAGTCATGGATGCCGTAATATTCGCCGTTATAGAAAACAACCACCTGGCGGCTGCGCTGGTAGTCAACGCCGCTGCCTTCCAGGAGGCTGGAGGCCATGGCATCTTCCATATAGTCGCCAACAAAGCGGTTGCCGTTATTGCGAAGGTTGAAGCCCTTGAACTTCTTGTCGTTGGGGCGGGTTTCAAACAGCGGATACCTGAGACGGCCATCCTGATACTCCTGGCGCATGGCGATGCTTACGCTCTTCTTTGCATAGGTGCGGCTCCAGTGGCCCATCAGGGAAATGCCGGCGTTGATTTCCCAGGCCTTGGACTGGGAGGAACTTCCATCGGCAAAGTACTCCACGTGTGCGGGGTACTCCACATCGGCCATCAGGCCCGGGGTGCAGTTGATGGGATTGCCGCCTGCGCAGCGGCGTTCGTAGACGTAATTCTGCGCAAAGAACTGGGGATCTACGCTGACCGAGACCACCGGCATTCTCACATTCTCGTTAACGAAAAAACTCTCCGTAAGGGTGTCCACAGGGGTTTCGCCATTAAAGCCAATGCACCGTACAACGGTATTGGATTCAATTCTGCGAGCTGAGGTAAGTGGTTCGCTGTACTGGTTCGGCATGGAGCCGTTATAGGAGCAGCGTAGCGTCACCCCGTTCGCATTCTGGGGAACGGCCAATTCTACGGGGCTGTTAAAGAATCCACCGCGAATACCGTAGGCATTCTCCTTCACCTTCGTATCGGAGATTTCCTGCTTTTTGGAGCTGGAGCTGGACTCGGGCGCACCCACTACGGGGAGCGACGAGGAGGAAGATACGCCTGGCGTTACAGGAACGCTACCGGAACTGTTTCCCTCGAGAACGGCACTGCTACCGGGCTGCACAGGAAGATGGCTATCGGAGCTGTTTCCTTCATCAATCACATTCCCGGGCTCCTCGGGGATTTCGGCGGGAACATCCACGGGGGTACTGGAGTCATCGGAGCATGCGTTCATACCCAGCAGCATCAGCGAGCAAGAGAGAAAGCATGCGGAAAACTTTGCAACATCCACAAAATTTTTCATTTTCACATCCCAAATAATTTCAAAGACAGTTATTCCTGCCAAACGCTCCAAAGTAAAATGTACAAATAAATTTTCGGGGCTCCGTAAAATTGGCTATTTTTACTTCTATGAACGACGTATTTTCTAAGTGGGTCAGCTGCTGGGGCAACGCCACCTCCATTACCGATCGCAAGGAAGCGGTCTATGCCAAGGATTTAACGCTACGCTACCCCATCCGAATCTGCTTTAGCGGAAGCAAGCTGAAGTTCCGCTTTTCGAACCTCACCGGCACGGAGCCTGTCACCATCAGCGAAGCCTACGTGGCACACCGCCAGTGCATCTACGAAATCGCAGACTACGCCCCCGTGGCCATCACCTTTAACGGCAAGGGCTGCGGCACAATCCAGCCCGGCGCAGAAATCACCAGCGACGAGATTCCCTTTAACGTTACGGCAGGTGAATCCGTTGACGTGAGCCTCTATTTCGCCGACTTCACCCAGATGAACGCAGGCACTCTGATTACGGGTCCCCTTTCCAGCGGAAAGTACAGCTACGGGAACTTCGCCACCAGCCGCGAACTGCCCGCCGACTTCACCCGCAATACCAGCTGGTTCTACTTCTTAAACACCATCGACGTTTTCACCGAAGAAAAGAACTTCGCCCTGGTCTGCTACGGGGATTCCATTACGGCACAGGACTGGCCCGACTATCTGAGCCTACGCTGCGCCCGCGAAGGTTTCAGCAACGTGGCCATCATTCGCAGGGCTGTCAGCGGCACCCGCATCCTCAGGGAATACAGCTGCATCACCTACGCCGCCTACGGCCTGAAGGGCGCGACCCGCTTCCCCATCGAGATGAACGTGGCCGGGGCAAGGGCGGTCATCATCCAGCACGGCATCAACGACATCATCCACCCCGTAGGCGTAGAAGTCAACCAGTTCCGCCCCTGGAGCGACATGCCCACTACCGCCGATCTGATCAGCGGCGTAGAAAAACTGTACATAGCACATGCCCGTCAGCTGGGCCTTAAGGTTTGGAGCGGAACGCTGCTGCCCATTTTCGGATGGCGCACCTACAGCGAGGACCGCGACGTTATCCGCAACGAGTTCAACCAGTGGCTGCGTACATCGGACAAGTTCGACGGCTGCGTAGATTTCGACCTGGCCGTCCGCGATTCCGCAGCCGCCGAAAAATTCGCGGCAGGCTTTGACTCCGGAGACCATCTGCACCCAAGCGCCAAAGCCTACGAGGCGATGGCAGAGAGCGTCCCCGAAGAACTTTTAACCTAAACCGGGGCGGGCCGGGCCGCCCAACAGCAATAACGATAAAACAAAAAAACTGCTTAACCGCGCAGGAAGTTCATCACGCGTTCCTTGTAATCGGGGGCCTCGTCGAATACGGCGTGGCCCGATTCCTTGTAGGTGTAAAACTGGTGAGGTACGCCGCAGGCCTTAAGCTTTTCTGCAATCTTTACGCTGGCCTCGTAGGTCACCACATGGTCAATGCCTGCGCCAATCACAAATACCGGGCACTTGATCTCGCCAAGACGATCGTACGCATCCACCAGCTTGCAGGCGCGAGCCATCACCGCAAAGCGGGACATTTCCTCTTGCGTCAACCGGCGATACATCATCATCAGGGCGCGGCGGTAGCGTTCCAAAAAACTCGGAGTGAAGCAGTTGTCCACGAAGGAAGCCACCAGCTCGTCGGCCTTGCCCGCCTCGGCCAAATCCGCCCAGCCTTCGATGACTTCGACCTGCAAGGGTTCCGCCCTGGACGAAGACGAAGCCAGCACCAGGTGCGCCACCAGCTCGGGGTATTCGATAGCCAGGTACTGCCCCACCATGCCACCCTGGGACGTGCCGAACACATCAACGTGTTCCAGGCCAAGGGACTTGAGGGCCGCAGCCATGTCCCGGGCCATTTCGGCAATGGTGTAGCCGGGAGCAGCATTCTTCTTGCGATCGAAGAGATAAACCGTGTACTCTTCCTTGAAAATCTTATAGGCAGTCTCAACTGACGCGGCAGAAGCCAGGACGCTACGGAGACTTAAGCCAGGAATGATAATCAACGTCTTCGGGCCTGCGCCGAAGCATGCGTATTCCATTTCAAAATCAGAGGTCTTTACAGCCTGAATAACACTATCACTCATAGGCCACAATATACTAAAAGCAACTTTCAAGGACGTTGAAAAAAGTGTTACAAAAACAACATTTCAAAAAATCAACGAAGTTCGCGATTCACACTATTGTTGAGAATGTCGACAATATCCTGCCTTATGGAAAGGAACAGGTCCGCAATCTGCGGGTCGAAATCCTTGCCGGCACCGGCCTCGATAATCTTGAAGCTTTCGTCCAAGGACATGGCGTCGCGATAGCAGCGCTTTTCGGAAACCGCGTCAAACACGTCGGCCACCGACATGATCCTGGCCGCCAGGGGAATCTGTTCGCCAGCGAGCCCGGACGGGTACCCCTTGCCGTTCCACTTTTCGTGGTGGTGCACCACCACCTGGTAGCAGACGCTGGTATACTCCTCACTGCTCACGTTGGCAAAGGTGCGGCGAACAATATCACCACCCTTTATGGCGTGGGTCTTCATGATATCAAATTCACTCTTCGTCAGCTTGTCCGGCTTTTGCAGAATGGAATCGGGAATGGCAATCTTGCCAATATCGTGCATAGGGGCGGCCATTCGAAGGTTGTTGATAAAGTCCTTGGTCATGACCTCGCCGTAAATGCCGCGGCGTTGCATTTCCTTGGCGATGCGCTCGGCGTAAAGGGAGGTGCGCTTGATGTGGCCGCCGGTGCTGTCGTCGCGATTTTCCACGAGGGTGGCAAATCCCATCACCATCTCGTCTTGGTAATGGTTCAAGTCTCGGATAACGGGATTCTCGTTGTTCAAGAAAATACCCAGCACAAGCAAGGTAACCCCGGCAGCAGTCACCAGCAAGTCAGGATAAATAAACTTGACAAACACCACAAGCAGCAACGAGGCGCCATAAAGGATAATGCTCGCCTGTTTGCGTTTTTCAATGAAGCGCAACTTGGAAAGGAACACCACCAGTGAGGCGACGGCATAAAGTGTCGCCATGGCATAGCAGGCGTTGGCGGCGGAGCCCTCGCAGTTATAGGACAAGGGACTTTTTACATAGCGCAAGTCACCAATGGTGGTGAACAGAACAACAAAGTTCACCACCAGCGGCGAATACAGCATCAGCCGCCACTTGCGATTCTTCGGGAAGAAATCCACCATAAGCAGCAGGTAGCAAAATACAAGAAAGACGACAAGGTCAATACTTGCTAAAAAGAAGAAGTGCCCCCACATGTTCAGCCACGCAGGAACCGTATCCAGGTTGTTGACCGTATAGGCGGTGAGCCCGTCAAAGAAAAATTCTACAATGGCAACGATTACGATGCTTAAGAACAGGCGGGAAGCATTGCTCAACCGCATGCTGTTGGATTGAATATGGGAATTCAGCAACACATACAAGAAGAACAGCAGACAACAAATTTGAAGAACGCAATAAACCATATACCAAACAGCCCTCCTACACTACAACACCACCACCTTGTTCTTGCCCGTGCGTTTTGCCTGGTAAAGGGCCTCGTCCACGCGAACGCAAATGGCATCGATGGAATCGCCCTTCTTCAGCTCCGTGGCGCCAAGACTGATGGTCTTCTTGCCGACAACCGGGAAATTGACCTGGGCAAAACCCGTTCGGACCGCCTCGGCAAAGGTGACCGCCTCGTTGATACCCATGTCCGGGAGCATGATCATAAACTCTTCGCCACCCCAGCGACCCGCATCGGCATCGGGGGCACACTCGAAGGTACCCATCTGAATCTGGTTAGAAAGGCCAACGATTACATTGTCGCCCTCCTTATGACCGAACGTGTCATTCACGGACTTGAAGTTGTCGATATCGATCATCACCAGGGACATGCGACCGTCCGGATATTCCGCAAAGCGCTCCGCAATGCGACGCTGGATTTCGCCACGGTTGTACAATCCGGTCAAGGCGTCCGTAATGGAGTTCTTGGTCATCTTGTTGTACATTTCCATGAGCTCCGCGGAGGACACGTTGGTGAAGTTGGCAAGACGGCTGATAATGGAAACCTTGCCTGCACGGGTGCCATCGCTTACATCGGCGGTCTTCAACCGGGATGGGTCCACGCGTCCCTCTCGCAGGGCAGCCAGCACCATCGTCGAGTTGTGGAAATTCACCGAGCCCGAAGTCCTCGAAAATTCGCCCAAGGCAAAGGAACCCGAAGTCGGAGCCAATGTGTTGAAGGGCGAAATTTCCTTGTCGATGTCCGATTCGCCCCAGAACGTCTTTCGGGCGATGCTCGAGTATACGTAAATCGCATTGGGGCAGAAGTTGGACAGCAGCATGGCCCCGTACTTTACACTTTCCATAATGGACTGCGGATCGCCATACGAAATCCTTGCGGTAGCGCCGGTTTCTATATCCGACGACAGGAGCAGGGCACCTTCCTCGGAGCAAGCCAGGGGAAAGCGCAAGAGGTTTTCTCCGTGGCCCCGGTACAACAGGGGGAACTCCAGGGTGTTGTTGAAAAAGTAGTAGTCGTTCTGGATATTCAGGTACTTGGAGTAAGCCTCGAAGGCCGGGCGCCCATCCAATTCCCAAAGCACATTGCCGTCGGCCTTGGTTACCGTAAACGTTCGACCCAGGGGTTTCCAACCAGAGACCTTAATGGATTCGACACTAAGGTCGTCACCACCATACAAAACGCAGACGACTGAGTCCTCGGAAAAACCGCCCCTGCTGGAAAATACGAAGGCAGAGGCATCGCCACCGATACGGCCTGCCAAGCCTCCAAAAACCTTGACCTCCTTACGAAGGGAACCCAGCCTATCGCAGAACCCGGACAGGGAAACGTCGTGGGCGGCATACAGGATTTCCATTCCCGCAATCCAGGGTCTCTTTTCCACAACGCGGATAATCTCATCGGCCACATTTTCCGCAGGGCACTCGTTCAAATCGTATTGCAAGGCCCCCACTCGAGACGTTTCCCGCTCAAACAAGGTACAGGAAATGGTAACCGTTTTTCCTGAGAATTTCCCGCTTACAACGCTACCGTTGCAAGAGCCGCCAACGCAAAGGGCATCGGGGAAAATCGTCACAATGGTGTTGCACACGTCATTCAGTTGTCCAAAATCCGACTGTTCCGTAAAAACATGAAACAGTAGCTTGAAGGGACGCTCACCGCGAAAACGGGCGATGCGGCGCAGAACATCCTTGAACTGCTCGGGGCTTTCGTATGCAAATTGGACTTGTTTCACTCTTTTCCAAACCTTCCTGAGCAAAAGTAATAAATATTTGCATAGCGGTCTCTTTGCAACGGCAATTAGGCTATCTTTTTAGAAAGAAGACCGGCGCCGACGTGAAAGCAGAAATCTCCGAAGCAATTAACTTCGGGGATTTGTTCGTAACAAATGCTACAGCGAAATTTTTAAATAATCCATCTGACCGTGAAGAATTCTAACCACATAAATATCGTCGTCTTCTATTCGATCAATGACATAAAATGTCAATCTGCATTCTTATAAAGAAAGCTAATAAGAAATTCTCTTATTAGCTTCCCTTTTAAGAATTACTTAGCGATCACCGTTGTGAAAGCGAACTTTTCGCCGTCAGCGTCGTTGGCTTCGAGGCCGTCAGCGGCGGCAGCCCAGGTCAGCTTAACGGCCTGAGTCTCGCCCATGATGTAATCCTGATTTTGTGTGCTACGCACACCAACTGCGGCAGCTCGATCATGAGCAAGTAAACTTGCTCGCGACACTCGCCTTAAGCAGTTGTCAGCAACAGCCTGCAATTATGCCTGGGCGCTTCGTGCAGCCTATGCGGCTCAGTCACGGACATGCAAGCATGTCCGCGACGTTCGCCTTGTTAGGCTTTTACAGCTTCGACTGCAACCTTTTCGCCATCGGCGTCAGTGTCCTGCAGGCCGGCAGCAGAATCCTTCCAGATGATTGCGTTAGCCTGGGTCTCGCCGGTGATGTAAGCTTCATTTTCCTTAACGGCCAACTTCAGCACTTCACTTTCAGAATAAAGTTCAATGTTGATGCGGTCGGTAATTGCGAAGTTCTGTTCCTTACGGCGGTTCTGGATGCGGTTCACCAGTTCGCGAGCGACACAAGCGCGGCGCAGGTCGTCGGTGACGTTCAGGTCCAGAGCAACGGTAAAGTGGCTGTCAGCATCCACGGCAAGGCCTTCCGGCACAATGCGCTGGATCATGAGGCAGTCTGCACCAACTTCGCCGAATTCCGCTTCGCGGCTTTCTCGGCTGCACCTCGACAGATCATTGGCTTCGCCATGATCTGCGCTCGGTTTGCACGAGAAATCGATCTTGATAGTCTCACCACCCTGCAATGCCTTGATTTCGTCAGCGCTCAGGCTGTTGAGCTTTGCAGAGATGACCTTCATGTTCTTGGCGTATTCAGGACCCTTGGCCTTGATACCCAGGAAGTTGGGCTTTGCAGACAACTTAACAAGAACAGTTTCGTCTTCCAGGAACTTCATTTCGCGAACGTTCAGTTCTTCGAGGATGAGGTCCTTCATGGTCTGGGCGACGTCGAGTTCCACGGATCCATGCGGAACAACGGTCATGCTAGCGATAGGCATACGGTTCTTTACGTTGTTCGTAGCGCGAATTGCACGGCCCATTTCTACCATGCCGCGAACCATTGCGATACGCTGCACCAAGGCTTCGTCCTTCAGGGATTCGTCAGCACTGGGGAAGTCGCAGAGGTGTACGCTAACAGGTGCGTTGGCATCCACTTCGCGAACGAGAATCTGGTAGATTTCTTCGGCCAGGAGCGGCAGGAACGGAGCAAGAATCTTGCTGAAGTCCACCAGCACCTTGTACATGGTTGCGTATGCTGCATTCTTGTCGCCATCGTTTTCAGACTTCCAGAAACGGCGGCGGCTACGACGGACGTACCAGTTGGTCAGGTCATCCACAGCGGCGATGATAGCGGGCACCACGTTGTACAAACGGTAAGCCTTCATTTCCACTTCGACCTTGGCGGCCAGATCCTGGAGCGTTGCAAGCATCCAGCGGTCCAGTTCGTTTTCGGAC
>JAZLKH010000121.1:0-22354 GCA_045597545.1 Fibrobacter sp. | reverse complement strand
TTCGTTCAGCCTCGCGCTCACTGCGACTGCACAAGGCAAGCGCCGCGCGAGTCCGACCCCATACGGGCTGCGGGGCCTAACGCGAACGCGATGTGGAACCGACAGGGATGTTTTTCTTGAAGGCTTTCATGTCGGCTTCCGTCGGTGTGTCTATGCAAATCTTGCGGTGTTGAAGGATGCCGATTTTGCAGTCATCACGAGCAAATTTTCCCTCTAGGACAGACCATTAAGAACGTTCCTTATTCTTTTGTTAAGCTTTACTTAAGCGACTGCTAGCTAGTAGTCCTTTACGCAACGGATTTGTGTTCCGTTCATTTTGTGTTGCGTGGTGCTTTTAATGTCATTGACATCTGCTCCAAAACCACCTCCCCAAACTCGATCTTTGGGATACGTCCTGGATTCGGCAGGATATGAAAAGTGAGCTAGTTTATGAAATTCTTTAAACGTTCCTGTTTCATATTCTCTTCGTCCAGAAGCCACCATGCTTAATCCGGATTTATTAGAGCCGTTTCCGCCGCCGCCAAAAGTAATGTCAGCCTTCATCGCTTCGTAATCGCCGATACCGGTTACATAGAAAACGGCAAGCATTTCCTTCTGAGTCATAACGTGCCATTCATTGGGGCAGATTCCCTGGTGGAACCCATCACCATCAGGGTCAATTAAGTCAGCACAACTCTTGCTGTTGCATTCATAGGGCAAAGCCATCATTTCAGCCCACTGGTAATAAGCTCCATACCAGTCATCGCAATATTCCGTGCTGTCGTGGTAGCAGAAACCTTCCACCTTTGTGTCATCATCCTGTTCGTCGGCAGCCAAGGTCATTTTTTCTCGATATTTCAGATTCTGGGCAAACACCGTAAACGAAATCTGCACACTGTCCGGGCCATACTTGTTCGTTATTTCAATGGTCGCATACTTGGTTCCATCGCGTCGATCAACAAACTCTCCATAACTTAAATCCGGATTTAGCGGATCTGTCAACCATTTATACGTATGACTGCTGCTGGAGGCTACAGAACTGGATGATGGGGCTACATATAAAATCCAGGTCTCATTTACACATTCATAAACAACACCTTGGTACCTCTTGTAACTTCCATTTGTACATGGTGCAGTGATGTCAAAAACGCTGCTGGACGAGCCTTCTTTAACGCTTGATGAAGAACCGTAACTGCTAGAAGAATTTCCAATTTCAACAACTACGTCACTACTACTGCTATAGACATTCACCTTTGTAGAGGAACTGCTTCCTTCCTTGTTGATTGAAGAACTTGATTTTCCATCGGCTTTTACGCTAGAGGAACTGCTAGAACCTTCGCTGTCGCTCGGGATGACACTGGAAGATGAAGAATTGTCATTGATACTGGAGGATGATTCTTCGTCCTCAACAGCGGAACTCAGTGCACTGTTTTCACCTGATGCGCTGGTGGAGCCCGAGTCATCGCCGCAGGCGTTAAAGGCGAACAGCGCAAAAGCCACCGCGCTCACCAAACCAATTTTCTTAAAAGTCTTCATAAAAAACTCCGAATATATTCCCCTTAAATTTAGTTTTTCTAAAACATCGTTCCCCTGAAAATAAATTTTATTAACCAGAATTTGCCTAGTTTCCTATACGCCTCACCCTGAGGCATATAGAACATCTTGCATCCTGCGTTTTGCGTTAGGGATGGTTACCCGTATGGGCTGAGACTTGCGAAGCATGGCTCGGTGAGCGAAGCGAGTACAGCCCGACCCCGGCCTGTCATGAGCGAGCATACTGCTGGATTGCCGCGCTTCGCTCGCAATGACACAAGGCCGGGGGAACGCCCAAAAGTTGAGAGCAATACGAACACTGTTCATACTGCCAAAACGCGAGGAAGTGCGCTTGCTATATGCCCGAAAGTCACAAATTCTAGGTGTTTTTGGGGTGTCTGAATAAAGCGCTGTTGACTTTGGGGGAATAAATTGGTATAATTAGCCAAGGGGGTCAATAATAGAATTGTATATTAAGAGCGTTGTCATGGAGGCCTTATGCCAGAAGTTATGTCTGTTTACGAGTCCTTGCCTTTAGCAGCAAAACAAGAAATAAATGATTTCATTTATTTTGTTGCAGCTCGTGTAAAATTCGCAGAAAAAGAAGCGACCTCCTCAAAGAAAATGGATGCCTTCAAGGGTTTGCTAAAGTTCAAAGGTTGCATTCCCCAGACATTCGACGCCGATGCCGAACTTGAAAACGCCAGAATGGAAAAGTACGGCAAATGAAAGTTTTAATCGATACAAATGTGCTTATTGATTTTCTGCAACAGCGAGAAAGTTTTGCCGATGCTGAGCAGATTTTGTCTCGTTGTGCCCAAGACCAAATCCAGGGTTTTGTAGCAGCACATTCCATTCCAAACATGTTCTTCATCTTACGAAAATTCTGCAGTGAAGAACAAAGGCGAAACTTGCTACTGTTCATCGTTAATCTGCTTCAAGTTGTACCGATTGACTCACGGAAAATTGAAGCGGCCCTGACAAACTCGAAATTCAAGGATTTTGAGGATTGTCTGCAAGACGAATGCGCTGCAGAAATAAATGCAGATTTCATTATCACACGAAATATCGATGATTTTGCAAACAGCAAGATCAAACCCATTTTGCCCGGCGATTTCCTGAAAACGCCCCTCTGAAAATTTTTGCGTTAGGGATGGAAGCCGGCCACGGTTCGGACTCGCGCGGCGCTTGGCTTGTGATGTTGCCTAGAGCGCGAGGCTGAACGGACGGGGAGCGGAGCGAGCCGATAACGCGACAGCCCGACCCCGGCGGCGGTTCTGTTGCGCGTGTCCCGGGAGCCGGGGGAACGCCCTAAAGTCGAGAGCAACACGAACACTGTTCATTCTGCCAAAACGCGAGGAAGTGCGCTTGCGCCACGCCCGAAAGTCACAAATTCTAGGTGTTTTGGGGTGTTTGAATAAAGCGCTGTTGACTTTGGGGGAATAAATTGGTATAATTAGCATTGGAGGTTACAATATGTACACTACGGAACAATTAGCAAAGCGTGATGCGCTGTTGCATAAAGTGACCGAAGCGATGAACCAACTTCCGAAGTTGGATATGGTGCGTTTACGCTCCCTTTGCCACAGACCTTTGAAAAAATAATCAACACTTTTGAAGTCGCCCATAAAGATGGAGACGGCGTCGTTGATTACTTGAAGAAACGAGCCATCGAAGACACTATTCGTGGCGAATCAACTACATACTTGGTTTTCGATAAATACCGCCAGCTGTGCGGCTTTTTCACATTGAAAACCTGTCTGTTGGTCTTTTACAATCGTGACGAGCAATCCCACGAAATCAGCAAAGACAGCGACGGCATTGAAATCAAAATTTCTGAATCGGCGATCGAGCTTGTCAATTTCGCAAGAAACGCAGGCATTACCGACTATGACGATATCGCTCAATACATCGCCCCAACCATGATGGCCGACTTTATCGTGCCAATCATCGAAGAAATCCGGAAATATGTAGGAGTTCAAAACATCGTCATTTATGCGATTGACGAAAAGCTGGTGAATTACTACCAGAATACATACGGTTTCGGCTTTCTTGACAAAGAGGCGACCGATTATGTGTGTGAAAATATAAAGCCGTATTACGATCACGGCGGCCAGCTGATGATCTTGAGACTTCCTAACGAATAGAATTGTCCTAGCGAATTTGCGTTAGGGATGGAAGTGGCGAAGCCATTCGGACTCGCGCGTCCCTTGATTTGTGCTGTCACATGGAGCGCGAGGCTGAACGGACGGGGAGCGGAGCGAGCCGATAACGCGACAGCCCGACCCCGGCGGCGGTGAGATCCCCGCTCGGAGGCGGGGATGACAAGCGAGGGATGGAGCCGGGGGAACGCCCAAAAACTCCAGGTACTTTGAGAGGCTTTGTCCCGGCGAAGTTGCGCCAAAGCAGCGGAATTTGCTCTGGGAATTCAGAAATCGTAACTAACAATTGCAATTTTTTCCCGCATTTACTAAATTTTACCCCGTCAAAAAACCATTAGGTTTTAACCCCCAAATAAGGAACATTATCATGGCTAATAAGGTCTATAACTTTAGCGCAGGTCCGTCTGTCCTGCCCGAACAAGCACTCAAGGAAGCTTCTGAAGCATGCATCGACTATGCAAACTCCGGCATCAGTATTCTCTCCATGAGTCACCGTTCAAAGCCCATCGAGAACATGTTCCTGGAAACTGAACAGCTTCTCCGCGACCTCATGGGTATCCCCGCCAACTACGACATCATTTTCCTCGGCGGTGGCTGCTCCCTCTTGTTCTGCATGATGCCTATGAACTTCCTCCCGGCCGACGGCGTTGCCGACTACACCGACACTGGTGTCTGGGCAAACAAGGCCCTCAAGGAAGCTAAGCAGTTCGGTAACGTTAACGTTGCTTGCTCCACCAAGGCTGATGTCTATAACCACATCGACAAGAACCTGCAGCTCTCTGACAACGCAACCTACCTCCACGTTACCGCCAACAACACCATTTACGGTACCGAATGGCACAACTTCCCGAAGCCCAAGTCCGGCTTCCTCATGGCTGACATGAGCTCCGACTTCCTCGCCCGCAAGGTGAACGTGGAAGACTTCGGCGTAATCTACGGCGGCGCTCAGAAGAACATCTCCTGCGCAGGTGTTACCGTTTCCATCATCCGTAAGGACTTGCTCGGCAAGGTCGATCGTCAGATCCCCACCATGCTGAACTTCAAGACTCATCTCGACGAAAAGACCGGCGTGAACTCCATGTTCAACACTCCTCCGGTATTCGCAGTCTACACTATGAACCGCACCCTCAACTGGCTGAAGCAGATCGGCGGTGTTGACGCTATCGAAAAGATCAACCGCGAAAAGGCAGCTCTCCTTTACAGCGCCATCGACAACTCCAAGGTGTTCGTCGGTACTGCTGCTAAGGAAGACCGTTCTCTCATGAACGTTCCCTTCGTCTTCAACCGCGAAGTTGTTTCCGAAGAAAAGGATGCAGACATGGCTAAGGACTTCATCGAATTCGCAAAGTCCAAGGGTCTCGTCCAGATCAAGGGTCACCGTTCTGTTGGCGGCTTCCGCGCTTCCATCTACAACGCAATGCCTATCGAAGGTGTCCAGGCTCTCGTTGACTGCATGGGCGACTACGAAAAGAAGATCTTGGGCTAATTAGCCCTGAGTTCTGAGCAATGAGCAGTGAGTTTTAGTTAGGCGACGGAGTTGCGATAATTTAGCTCACAGCTCGTAGCTGACAACTGAAAACTAAAATCCCGTTGTTTAGGCATTGGGATTTTTTTTCAATCATTTTTTTTAAAAAGAACCCGAGTCTTAGACCCGGGTTTCTTTGCTTACAAAAGGTTTGCGGCAACGTTCAACCGCAGCGCAACCAAACTTAAGCTTCGTCGTTCTTCTTGAACTTGTTCACCACATCGGGAACGATGTCCATGACCTTGCTCACCAGGGAACTGTCCTTGGTCACGGGCATAATGCGAACGTCGTCGCCCTTGATAACCAGGAAGGCAACGGGTTCTACGGATGCACCACCGCCACTTGCAGAGGTATCGCCCTTGCTGCTGTGGCCGCCAAAGCCAAAGCCAACGGATACGCGGCTAACGGGAACCACTGTGGATTCGCCAGCCTGGATGGGGTTACCGATAACCGTTTCTGCCTGGGTGATGAAACGGAGCTTTTCTAAAAGAGTTTCTGCAAGTTTTTCAATAGCCATGTCCTGAATATAGTAAAAATAGTAGGAAGTAGGAAGTTGGATGTTGGATGTTGACTGGCTTTGGCAATTGAGTTTAGTAGCGGGCCTCGAAAACACGGTCGGCGGCGTTAAAGAACTTTCGCTCCAGGTCGAACCAGTCCAGGTAGCCCCACACCACTACCACGCGACCGCCGGCAAGCTGCTGGGCAATACCGCGGGAGATGAATTCGGCGTCGGCAAATCCGTCTACGGTAAAGTAGACACATTCGTTATCCATGGGGATGCCGCTGGGAACGGTCTTGTGAAGCTTGCTAGCCCACGCTGCGAAGTTTTCTGGGGAAACCTGGTCCCAGCTGCGGGCTACGTTCCAGCGGAGACCTCCGTTGCGATAGCTCTGCACCAGCACCGGAAACCTGGACTCCACGCCGAGGAAGTTCCTGGTCTGAATGGAGGTTCTACCCTGTTCGCGATTTTCAAAAGGCAGACTGAGGAACGCCTGGGGAAAGCCTCCGTGGTAGCCCGGGAAGTGGCGCACGTAACTTTCCAAATCGCCACGTTCATAGCGACGGAAACTGTCATGCCTAAAGATGAAAATACGCTGGTCCGCGCGGAAGCTCTGCTCCAGGTAGGAGCCCTTAAGGATAGGAACGCTCCCCTGGAACTTGCCGCTGTTCATGTAGTAATCCAGGGCGTAAACGTCGCTTTGGAATTCCAGGATGGTCACATCCAGGGTGTCGCCTACGGTTACCGGATAACGCAAGAGGACGCGCTTGGTAAGGCTCGTGTCGGAACCGTTGAGTTCATCGATCGCGGGAGTCTGAGGGCGAACGGACTTGTAGGTGATTTCGGCGTAATCCACCGGAACGTCTTCTTGCTCATCGCAGCCTACAAGAGCCGTCCCCAAGGAGGCAAGCAGAGTGAGAGCGCCAAGGCGAAGAATATTCCGGAAACCTAACATACGGGTTGAATTTAGAATTTGTTCCGCCCCTTATTTGTCGGAGCGTTCCGCATAACCGCAATATTCGTACAGGGGGCATTTTTTGCAATGGTCGGTGACACTGCGGCAGATAAAATCATCCTTGCCGGTTTCCAAGAAAAACTGCAGGGAGTGGGATGCCACGTAGGGAGGCTCCGCCAAGGCCACAAAAAGTTCGTTGGCCAGTTTCTGCTTTTCTCTTGCGCCTAGTTCCGCAAAGTCGCAATCAGCTGCGGGGCCGAGGAAGGCCAGGTAGCGGCGAGCGCCCATGGTCAGGGGCAGCGGCGGAAGTTTTTCTGTTGACTGCTTCGCTGTCGAAGACGGCAAGGCATCAAAATTCAGGCCAACAGGCGCGGGAGAAAGGAGACGGTAGATGGCGGCACAGGCCTTGGGACGGGGATTTCCCTTGCCCATGAAGTAGATTTCGCCTAGGTCGCGCCAAAGTTCCGCCGGGGTTCTGGACTGCAGCCAGTCCTGCAAATTTTCGTGGCGACGAACGAAGAGTCCAACACTCCAGAAGATGCCTGCCACGTGTTCCGCCAAGGACCAGCAGGAATTGCCTACGCATTCGTCGATGTCCGCGGCCTTGGGCACAGGGAGCGTCCAAAGTCGATCGTCGGGGAACTTTGCGTAGAGGGCGTTCAGCAGGGCGTTTATCTCGGAGTAGGTGCAATCCTGGAACAGGGCCGTGCCTAGTAGCGTCCAGGCGATTTTACCGTTGGGAGTAGCGGCTTTGCGAGCCACCTGGAGCACCGGGTCTGGGACCGTGGCGAGCAACTGCACAAACTCCGCGGTCGCCTTGAACAACCCCGGTTCGCTGTGCATAAAACGTTTTACGGATACGGCTGGCACCTACCCTCCCCTGCGGCAACGCCGATTAGAGGGCTTCGCCCACCTTAACGGCCTGACCGACGCGGCTCTTGAACAGTTCCGGATTGCGTTCGCGGATCTTTTTGTCGACCACGAGAATCACTGTGCTGCCCATTTCGAAACGGCCAAGATTGCCGCCCTTTTCGACGGCGATTGTTTCCTTGGGAGTCCAGTCTAGGCGCTTGCGCTTGCGGGATAGCTTGCTGGCGTTGGTCATGAGTTTCTCGTTGTACTCTACGGCGATGCGGCCCACATTGGTAGCACCCACCTTGACCACCAGCATCTCGGAGCCATCTTCCAGGCGGATGCGGCTCGTTAAGCGTTCATTGATGCAGAACAGCCCTTCTACGCGTTCCACACTGCCAACGTTCACCGGCCACAGGGTACCGGGGCAGTAGCTTGCGCCAACGACCTCGCCCTTTACGGGGCTGTGGATGCGGTGGTAGTTGAAGGGGGCCAGGTAGATGGTGGCAAAGGCGCCGCCTTCGAAACGCTTTGCCATTTCCTCGTCGCGCAGAAGTTCTGCCAGGGTATAGGTTTTGCCCTTAGCCTGAATCATTTCCTGTTCGATACCATCGAATGTTGCGGTCTGGGAGAGCACGCCATCTACGGGGCTTACGATTTCGGTTTCGGCGATGGAGCGAGCACCGGGCTTAAGGCGACGGATGAAGAGCTGAGCGATATTGGGATAATGTTCCAGGGGGTATTCCGACTCTTCCATGTTCAGCTTGTAGAAGCTGGCAAACCAGTTGCGGGCCAGGACGCTGATTACCGGAACCTGGAGACGGGTCAAGATGCCGAAACCGTAGCTGACGGCGTTCTTCGGCAGGAGTTTCATAAAGACATAAAAAGCGTTATTCATATACGCAAATCTACAAATTTGCTCAGTGATAAGTGAATAGAGAATAGTGAACTGCAGCTAAATATCGTGAGCAAAAAGCGACTCGCATGAACGAATCGCGACTGCGAGAGCGAGTACCTACCACATTATTTTATTTGCCTTCGTCCAAACAGTCTCTAATGCGCTTCGAGTTTGCTAAAGTCTACGGTAAACATCTTATGGAGTCGAGCGGCAAAGGGTTCCACCCATTCCTTTTCGGGAGCTACGCGACTTGTGGTTTCGGCGGTGTATTCCGAGTAGGTCAGGAACACCAGCTCGCCGTAGCGGGCGTCCCACAGGGTCCAAAGAATTTTCCAGGTGAAGCCGCCGCTCTTGCCCAGGTCTGGGTCCATGGCGATCTCTACCTTCACCGGAATGGAAAGGTAATGCAGTCCATATCGGCTGGCTATTCCATTCAGCATGTCCTTGAGCTTTGCGGGCACCTCGCGAACATAATCCTGTTCAATTCCCTCGCGGTCGATCCAAGGGGCGAAATCACCCAGGTCCGCCCCATCGGCGAACTTGGAAGCCAGAAGTTTCACCGACAACGTATCTATATACAGGGAGTCTGCATCGGGGACCTTCATCCCGGGCAGCATCAGCTCGCGCTGCATCTTTGGGAAGGCCTGCAGAAACAGGGAATCTTCGACGCGGGCCAGGTCAAAGTCTACCGCATCGGCACTGAAGCTGTGGCAAAACCTGCACTTGTCGGGGCGCTTTGCCACCACCTTAAGGGCCGGAAAAACGCCAACAACCGCAGAGGAATCCATGCGCTTGTAGGCAGCCTGATTCCATTCGCGATAGAATTTCTCATTAGAAATTTTCAACTCAATATCGCCGCGCTTTCCGCACTCTTCGCAAGGAGCGTCGGCCATACCAGATTCGCTCCCAGTCTCACCGCCGCGGGCATCATCACGAAGCCCCGCGCAAGAGGACAAAAGCAAAACCTGAGCGCAAATGAGAAACAAGCCAAGGAGCAAATTCTTTTTTAAAGGGAGTTTCATTTTCGGGTTCTCCGCTTTTATTAGTCCAGCATGATCGTAAAAGGGCCGTCATTTACGAGGCTCACCTGCATATCGGCGCCAAAACGCCCTGTCTGCACATTGGCGACTTCCTTGCGACATTCGGCAATGATATACTCGTAAAGTTCGTTGGCCAGAGTTGGGTTGCCCGCATTATTGAAGGTGGGACGATTTCCCTTATGGCAATCGGCATACAAGGTAAACTGGGAAACCAGAAGCAAGCTCCCGCCCACATCCTTGATGGAAAGATTCGTCTTGCCATTTTCGTCGGCAAAGATTCTAAGGGCAAGCATCTTACGGATAAGGCGATCGGCTACTTCGCGAGTATCGCCTTCGCCTACGCCAATCAAAATCATATAGCCTTTGCCGTCGATTTTTCCGACGGTCTCGCCATCAATATCCACTTGTGCTTTCGTGACTCGCTGAATTAGAAATTTCATATTCGACTCTACCTTATGACCATGAAAATTAAACTTAGTAATCAATCTTGGTGATTTCGCAGCTATGCGTTTTCAAAGATATTTCGAAGTTCCGCAGGATTTTTTGTTTGCGTTAGGGCTAGACGCAAGAGAACCGCGGCCTTCTGAGGCGGCAGATGGCCGGCGGCGATAACATTAGGAGCCGCCCCGACAAGGTTCTTGTTCAAAGTTACGGTTCCATGGTTGACGCGGGTGCTGACGACTACGGGAATTCCCATACGAGCCACTTCGCCTTGGAGTGTTTCCGACCAAGACAAGCTGAATTCACCGGCGCCGGCACCGGCGATGACGATACCATCGGAAATGGTGGCGGCGTACTGTAAGAGCTCAGGGGACGCATCTACGGAGAAGTAGACGACGTTCACCTTGGGAAGGGCGGCAAGCTGCGAAACCTCAAAGTGAAGAGGTTCCTTTTGCGGGGGCATCTTATCGGCGGCCATGGGTTGCAATTCGCTGGCGCTACACTTTTGCACCTGACGCGCAGCAAAAAGAGTTTCGCCAAAGAACACCCATACGTTGCCCTTGCCGCAATTTTTTTCTGCGGCTAAACTTGTAGCCAAACGCACCGCTCCAAGTAAATTCCTAGGGCCGTCGGGCTCTGCCGATGTGGCAGGGCGCATTGCGCCCGTTACGATTACGGGTTTATTTGAACGTACAACAATGCTCAAAAAATACGCCGTTTCATCCATGGTGTCGGTTCCATGGGTAACCACGATTCCATCGACTTCGGGCGTAGCTAAAAGTTCATCGATGCGGGAGCTCAGCTTTAACCAAAGGGCATCAGACATGTCATCGGAATTCACGTT
This sequence comes from Fibrobacter sp., assembly GCA_045597545.1. GTDB lineage: Bacteria > Fibrobacterota > Fibrobacteria > Fibrobacterales > Fibrobacteraceae > Fibrobacter. The sequence goes on along the minus strand of JAZLKH010000121.1, from coordinate 11,626 downwards.
ACAGATTTGCTCTACGCGCACATTGGCAACGGAGTCCAGTTCCGGAACGGCACAGACCAGTTCATCGGCGGAAATCACACCCGAGGTGTAGCCTAAGTTTTCGCCAGGTTTCCCCGCCCCGGCGATGGTTCCGCCTGTAGCAAGAATCGCAATACTTTTCTTAGTTTCACGTTCCATCATCTTACCTCGTCCAGCCTTACTTCTTCTAGCAACTGTTCCGCAGTCACCGAGTAGAATTGCAGCAAGGACTGTTCCGCACCTAGCTTGTACAAGTTCTGCACAAAGGTTCTAAAATGCACAAAGTCGCCGTTGCGCCTCAACAACGCCTGAACCATGCGCTCCGAGTACCAGTAGAGTTTGACCGCCTCGGCGGTGCGGTTTTCATTTACGAAGGGTTCCGTCAAGGCCGTTATGGACGGGACGGGGCCCTGGGGCCGCGGCAAATCTCTACGGGAACCATCTATCACCTGGGCGATGCCCTCGTTTATCCACAGGGGAACCTTGGCTCGCGTCATAGCCCGTACGAAAGCATGGGTCAGCTCATGGAACAGCATGGGCCTATAGATTTCTCGATAACGCATTACGCTTACGGGCACCCGAAGCTTACCATCGAACACCGCCCCGACCCAATCCGGCCGCGGACCGATTCCCTGGTATTCTGCGGACTGGTACAGCACCAAGTGCATCTTGTTCTCGGGATAGAATTCAAATAGCCTGCACAGCGAATCGTAGGCCACCTCCAATACGCTAAGGGCTTCCATAATATCGCTGCGGGCGGGGTTTCCCTCGAATTCCAGCCTGAAATGGGTGGACTTTTCCAGCTGCAAAGTTTCCATTTCCTGCAGCAGAGCCTTCGACTTCTTTCGCAGAAAGTCAAATTCTCCGTCGGCATGTCCCAGCGAATCTACAAAACCGATGCATTCCTCGTATCGTTCCTGTTCAAAGAGGATTCCAGCCAAGTGCAACTGTAAATTTTTATCGTCAGGAGTTTCCTGCAACAGCAATCGAATATTCTTTTCTGCGCCATTCCATTCTCCTGATTCCAGACAAGCGTTGGCTTCAGCAACAAGAGCCTCATGCCGATCGAAGGCGGCCTTTTCAGCGACCATATCCTTGATTTGGCGGACGCAGAAGATTGCCGCTATGGTTGGAATCAAGATGCGAAGGACTTTATTCATTATATTTTAAGGTAGAAAATAAGCGACATACAAAATTTCACAAGAGTTCTACATTCGCCTATGCGACCGATTTTTCTGCAAATACTCCAGCTGCTGGGCCTGGGCCACGACGCCAAGGCCATCGCCATCACCAGCGCAATCCTCATGGTGGCAGCCATTTTATCGGTCATTGTCGTCGGAGCCATTATAAACGGTATCGAAAAAATACAGATTACCCTGCTGTCCAAGGTGTTCGGCGTAAAAGGGGCTTTATTTATCTGCAACTACCTCACTCTCCCAGGAACAATCATCCACGAGAGTGCCCATGCCCTTCTGTGCGTTGTCACCGGGGCCAAGGTCACCGAAATCAGTTTCCTGGACACCAAGGGGGACACCCTGGGCCACGTTTCCTATATCAACTGTGGACCAGCCCCCATCAGGGCCATTCAGGACTCCCTCTGCGCCTGCGCCCCCGTATTTGCAGGGCTATTGTGTGACGCCTACATCATCAATCGTCTGCTAAATGTTTCCGACCCGATCTGGGGTAAGGCCATACTCGTTTACCTGGCCATTTCGATCATCGACCACACATCCATGAGTTCCATAGACATCAAGCACTACTTTCAGGGAATCTGGGCCGTGGCGCCAATCGTATTCGGAGCATTCTTCGTTTACGGAACTACAATCGCGTAGACACCTCGGAGGATTTTCCGCCGCCAGCCTTTTTATAGCGTTCGCGGATCAGCTGCAAGTCGTGCTGGTAGGGGTTGCGAACAAAGTCTTCAAAAGCCCATGCGGTAGGGTGAAACGTTCCCTTGGCGTATGTCAACAACATATCCAACCAAACGCCGTTTCCGGCATAGAGCTTAAAGGGGCCTCGCTTATAGCTCGGCAAAACCACCTTGTCCAAGTCCATGTAGCCGATATCGATATTCACATGGCGATGGTCGGGATTATCGCTAGTGGCCGTAGTCAATTCCAGGGCGTTGCTGCGTTCCTTTTCAAGGGCGATAGTTTCGGGAGGAATGGTCTTTTCGAAGGAGACTACACCTCGGTAGAGTCCCTCCCCCATTTCTGGTGTATAGTAGGGGGTCTTGTCAAAGGCAAACAATTTGCCCTTGTGGCGAATCTTGCCCCACGTTCCCTCCAGCATTTCGAGGACAGAAGGATCCCATTCCGAGCCCTTTTGTAAAACGAACGCGATAAGCTGAGCCTGTTCCGAAAATTGAGATGCCTTCATTCTAAAAATCCATTAATGGGGGAAAATCATCAGTGATGCGCGCAATGTAGTAAGTTGCTGGTCACTAAAGTGGGCAAAACCTTCCTCAGTGCCCAGCGGGAACATATAATTGGAAATGTCGGGGCACTTGTAAACGTCAAATTTTTCGGCAATACCCGCGCCAAAGAACTTCACCCTACGATAAGGCAGCATGTCGGTGCTGAATTCCGCATGTTTCTTGAACAGCCCGCTTGTCAACAAGCCCTCACAATAGGGTGTATCCTCGAAGCCGTCTTCGACGTTAGAATAGTCCCCCAAAGCACCAAGATCCGCAGAAGACGCGGTTGTATGGCGAAGTCCAAAAAAATGTCCTGTTTCATGGAGCGCCGTCTCAATAATATCTTTTTTGGAAAGGCGAATTTCATCCGAATAGCCCTTTACCTTGGCGCCAAGGATCACAGTGCTGCCCTCGCCACCGTCCATGTTTCCGCTGAACAAGTTGGAGTAACCCATGATGCCAAGTTCATCAATAAAGTCCACCAAGACAATATCCAAGGCGTTTCGAATTTTTGGCCACCCCCCCAGCTTGGTCATCATCATATCGCTGTTGGTACGCCCGGCAATCCAGGACACATCCGCGGGGTACCTTTGACCGATTTCCGGGTGTTCGTGAGCATAATTCACATACAAGGTATCAATGGTTACACTGGTGTAGAACTTGCGATAGTTGGCAAGCATCTCCGCAGCCAGTTCATCTACGGTAAAACCGTCCAGCTGGGAGGGAACATCACCCACAACAATCAAATTCAAGGACATGTGATCGGAATAGGCCCCATCGCCCATAAAGCGAATGTTTTTCGTAGAGCCCTTGTAATAGGTGTCATTCTGCATCAGCGTGGCTGCCCAGTACATTTTCTCGCTTTCTTCGCATACGAATCGGTAAACATAGCGGTTTCCATCCTTTTCGGCCTTTAAGTTTCGCACCTGAGTCGCTCGAAAGCCCGAGGATTCTACAAAGGACACCTTCAACCGAAACAGTTGCATTTCGGGGGGCTCAGAAATAGCCGGATCCGCGTCAAAGGAAATTTCGTAAGAGGCGTTGGGATGCACCACAAGGAGAAGCCCATGGGACAGCGCAGCGGCTGCAGAGTCGTTCTTCGCCATATCGTTGGGAAACATCATAAAGGAGAGTCCGTTGTCTGGGTACAGCACCACAGGATCCGAGGATTCCGTAGAACAGCCTACAAAACACATCATAAAAATCGCAAACACGAATGCAAAGACGTTTTTACATTTTTTTTTCATAAACACTCCGTCCAAAGCCGCAAAAAAAGCGTGTATAAGAGGCAACCCTTTTACACAATATAGGTTTAAATGAATATACGAAAAAACACCCTCCGCAGATTCAAGGCCGATTTAGAACAATTACTAGAACCCCTAATGGGAAAGCCTGCTCTTTTAAGCGCCGTGGTTTTGGCATTCACCTTTGCTAGTCTAGACGCCCCGAGTTTTTCATGGGCATTGCTGTTGCCCACTGCAGCGATAAGCCATGTGCTTTCACGCTACCTGCAATGGGTCATCCTATTTTCGCTAACCTTGGGTGTAGCGTGCCACGAAACCATCAATACAAACCGTCAAGGGGGCTGGGACGATACAGGAAACGTTGTCACACAAGCCTGCGGCTGGGTTGAAAGTTCGCAGGCAAAGCCCAGTGGACTTGCGGTGATTATAAAAGTCAAGGAGCCCTCGACAGTCGAATACCACGATTCGATGAGTGTTGACGGGGGCAAAGGTTCAGCCTCAGAGTATCGCGTCCGCCTTACCGAAAAGCGGAACCTGCCCATTGTACCTTTACCCGGCGACTCCATCTGCTATGAGGCCAGCTGGTATCCCCCGACACCGCCCACGGTTCCCGGAGGATTTGATACCCGCAGCTGGTTGCGGTCCCAGGGCCTAAGCGCTTACGGAAAGTTTAAACACTGGACGGTCTTTGAAAGCAAATGGGTGCCGGAGCGGAGTTTTTTTGAGTTCAGAAAATGGATTGGGCGGCGGTTTAGCGACTTTCTGCCGCCTGCGGAAACGGGACTTCTGCTGGGTTTATTGGCAGGGGATCGATCTGGGATACCCGACGCATTACGCAACGACTTTCAGAGGTCGGGGCTTGTCCATGTGCTGGCGATTAGCGGATTTCATGTGGTGTTATTGGCTGGTATGCTGATGATCTTTTTGAAGGCGACGGGACTCCCCCATCATGCCGTTCGAATCATCGCGGTTTTGCTGCTGCTTGTATATATTCCCGTCACCGGAGGGTCCCCTGCAGTAAGGCGAGCCGTGCTGATGTTTGCCGTTCCGCAAATAGGAGCCCTGTTCCAGCGTCAAGCCAACACCTTGAACAGCCTGGGAGTGGCCCTGCTTTTTATTATGCTGCCAGAGCCCAGCGTCATTTGGAATCCTGGATTTCAACTTTCCGTGGCGGCAACGGCAGGGATCCTCATCAGCGGTCCCGTCAATCCCCTAAAGAAATTACCCGAAGAATTACAAAAGAATAAATTGTGGAAACTCTTTCAAAATTTCATACTGGACCCCACATACGTTACCTTATGCGCAACGCTTTCAACAGCACCCTTTCTGATTCACCATTTCAAAACCCTTTCACCTTTGGCTTGGCTTGGAAACATCGTCGTGGTTCCTGCGATTTCCATGGGCATGCAGGCGGGATTATTCGCCCTGCTGTCACCCATTGATGTCTTAAGGGAACACTTTTGCTATGCGGCGCAGCTCTTTTTGAGGCTCGCCACCTTACTTACAAACAAACTATCAGATTCCAGCCAAGCGTCCATTACGGTAGGGCCCTTTGAACCTAGCGTATTGCTTTTGGCTGCGTTTTTCGTATTGCTTCTGCCAATTATTAGGGAAAATAGACTAGCCAAGGCGTACGGATTTCTTTGTCTGCTCATTTTCGCCGCAATTTACGCCTACGAGGGTTACGAAAAAATACGCCACCCCTCATGGAAGTTGACAACCATTGACGTGGGGCAAGGCGACAGCCATCTGATAACCACCCCTTCGGGAAAGCGATTTCTTGTAGACGCGGGTGATTCCGAGCGCCTTGGCGGAAAGGGTAAAAAAGATTCCGGAAAGGACATTCTTGTTCCCTACCTGCACTACATCGGCGTTTCCAAGCTGAACGCTCTTATAGTAACACACCCCGATTTGGATCACTACGGGGGCGCCCTTACCCTCATCAGAACTTTCCCCGTGCAAGAACTTTGGATAACCGACTGCGCCCGCATCGAAGATAAACCCTCCTGGCAGAAAATCATTGCAGAAGCCTATAAACGGAAAATACCCATCCGGGATATTTCTCAGGGTTTCTTATGGAAGGAAAATTTCTTTGAATTGCAGGCGCTGCATCCCGACACGCGCCATTGCATCGACGCCAATACGCAAAGCATCACCATACGCGCCAAAGGGCTGGGTCATTCCGCAATCCTTACGGGAGACCTCACCATTGCGGGAGAAAAGGAAATACTTCAAAAGAATTTCTATCTAAAAAGTGACGTCCTGAAGCTAGGACATCACGGTTCAAAGACATCCAGCAGCGCAAAATTTTTAGACGCCGTAGAACCGCAGCTCGCCATTATATCAAGCGGTCGCCGAAACCGTTTTCGCCATCCTAGCAAACAAGTGATTCAACGCCTGGATTCGCTCTCGTTACCTTATCTAAATACAGCAAAAGTCGGCACCATAGATATCATATTCGGTACCGACTCTACTCAGATACAGACAATATTGAAAGACGCGGAATAACTTAGAAGGAATTCATCACGTAAAGAGTCAAATTTTTCTGATTATTATTACTTTCCTGCAATACACCGATATCAAATTCTAGACGTATTCGGGTAGAACCAAAAGAAACTTCCATTTTCGGGATAATGTCCACCATAAAATCATCACTGAGGTGTCCAATACTACCAGAAGTGGTAATTTCAATCATAAGCAAAACAACCCTGCCAAAATGAAGCGTTGGCATTGTTCCAAAGGCTAGTTTCACAAGGCCGTCTTCATCTGTAACTCCTTCCAAAAAGCCAGCTCGAGCCTCGTATGAATTTGAAAAATTCTTGGCGATATAATGCTCCTTGCCGTAGGTCACTACAAAAGCGCTGCCGTTATTGCGATTCAAGCCAAAATATCCATCCAGTTCTACAAAGCCCGCACCACCTAAGCGAAAACGGCCGCCAAAATCCACAGACGCATCCACATTATCTAACGCATTGTATGTGTAAACGTCAACCTTGGCACCGATATCCCAATCCTTGGCTATCTGCCCAACAAGATTTATCGGAAAGAGCAGATTGTCGCCAAAATCTGTTCTCATGCCAAGACCGGCGGCAAACTTAGGCGCTGGGCGAGCATCTGGGCCATAAGTGTAACGCATATTCCACATGCGATCCAGGGCAAAGGCATCGGATGCTGCAAGAACGATGATGAGGCAAGAGATAGCAAGGCAAGAACAGTTGCGAAACTTCATACTCCGCAAAAAATAGTTAAATTTTCCACCGTAATTAAAGAGGTTATCATGATTGAACCGCGTCCAGAATTATCCAAGTTGTCAGACTACGTCCCCGGCAAGTCCATGGACGAAATTCGTGCCAAGTACGGCCTTACCGATGTGGTAAAGCTCGCCTCCAACGAGAATCCACTGGGTCCCTCCCCAAAGGCCAAAGAAGCCTACCTGAAAATCGTAGACACCTTGCATCTGTATCCTCGCGGCGACGCTCCCACCTTGATTAACGCCCTGGCCGATTTCTATAAGGTGAATACCAACCAGCTGGTGCTGGGTAACGGCTCCGACGAAATCATTGACATGGTGGGCAAGGCGTTCATTCGTCAGGGAGACAACTGCGTGGGCATTACCCCCACCTTCAGCGTCTACAAGTTTACCACCCTCTCTAACGGTGCAGATTTTATCGGCGTTGGTGAAGGCGACCAGAAGACCGACTTGAACAAGCTGGCCGCAGCCATCAACGAAAAGACCCGCGTGGCCTTCATCTGCAGCCCCAACAACCCCACTGGTGTTTACTACACCGGCGCAGAACTTGAAGAATTTTTGAGCAAGGTTCCCTCCAACGTGATGGTGTTCCTGGACGAAGCCTACGCAGAATTCGCCACCGCTGAAGATTACCCTCGCATGTTCGAAATGATCGAGAAGTACCCCAACCTGCTCATCAACCGCACCTTCAGCAAGATCTACGGCCTGGCAGGTATCCGCCTGGGCTACGCCATTTCCAGCGAACAGGTCATCAAGGCCATGTGGAAGATCAAGCCGCCTTTCGACATCAACCTGGCCGCCCAGGCTGCAGCCATTGCCGCCCTCAGCGACAAGGACCACGTGGAACGCACCCGCCAGCTGAATGCCGACGGCATCAAGGTGCTGAAGCCCTTCTTCGAAAATCTCGGTTTCAAGGTGCTTCCCACCCAGGGCAACTTCATCTGCGTCCACATCGGCGAAAAGGCCAAGGAAATGGTGCAGTTCCTGGAAGAACGGGGCATGATTATCCGCGGTCTCACCAGTTTCGGCCTGCCGGAACACGTGCGCATTACTCTGGGTAAGGCAGAAGAAAACAAGTTCTTGATGGACCTTGTGGAAAAGTGGGTGAAGGGATAAGGAGTCGCGACGATGGCCGCAACAAAAGAGAATCTTGATTTATTGAACATCGCCTTGAAGGCTGCGGAACTGGCTCAAGAAAACATCCTGAAGTATTTCCAGAACGACGTGGGCGTGGAATGGAAGGCCGACAAGACTCCCGTCACCATCGCCGACAAGAGTACCGAAGAACTTTGCCGCGAATTCTGGGCAAAGGAAACTCCGGGTTTCGGCGTCATTGGCGAAGAATTCGGAATCGAAAGTCCCGACGCAGAATACCAGTGGGTCATCGACCCCATCGACGGCACCAAGGCATTCATCCACGGCGTCCCGCTGTTCGGAACCTTGATTGCACTGTACCGCCGCGGCGAAGCTATCGCAAGTTTGATTCGTATTCCTGCAATGAACACCGCCGTATGGGCAGTGAAGGATGGCGGAGCTTTCCTCGGCAGCAGCGCCCAGGATTGCCGCGTTTCCAAATGCTCCCCGGTAGACAAGTTGTCCGACGCCCTGGTCCTTTCCGGTACCGTCAACACCATGGAAACCGCAGGCTATGGCGAACAGTACGCCGCCGTACGTCGCGCCGCACGCCTCCACCGCGGTTGGGGCGACTGCTACGGTTACTACCTGGTTGCCGCTGGCCGCGCCGAACTGATGATCGACCCCATCGTCTCCCTCTGGGACATTGCACCGTACCCGCTGCTGTTCTCTGAAGCCGGCGGCAAGTTCAGCCTGCTGAACGGTCAAACCTCATTGTTTGACGCAAACGGCAAGCCCATCGCCCCCATTTACGAAGGCTACACCAGCTTCGCATCCAACGGACTCATCCACAACGAAGTTGCAGGGTACTTCAAGAAGTAATTCCACATTTGTCATCCCGGCCCCGAACCGGGATCTCCTTTATAAAGAAACAGCCTCGGAGAAATCCGGGGCTGTTCTTGTGCCAGACTTTCGCCTAGCACTGTGGGGGTTAGGAGGAATTTTTTGCGACGTTCCGCGACGCTTTATTTCACAGTGAACACGCCGTTTTCGTAGTCGATGACCACGGGCTTTGCGGCGGAAATTGTGCCAGCAAGGATTGCGTGACTCAGGGGGCGTTCTACATTGCGTTCGATGAAACGTTGTATTGGACGTGCTCCGAATTCCGGCTGGTAGGCGCCATCGGCAATGGCGTCCAGGGCTGCATCGGACAGAGTCAACTGCAGATCCTGACGGGCGGCACGCTTTGCAAGGCCAGCGAACTTCAGCTTTACAATGTCGCGGATCTGCAGCTTGGTGAGGCTCTGGAACACCAGGGTTTCATCCAGACGGTTCAGAAATTCCGGACGGAAGAAAGCGTGAAGGTCCGCTTCGATGTCTGCAACCGTCACCGGCGCGACGTTCTCGCACGAAGAGTCCGCGGCGGCCCCAACCTTCGCCAAGCGTTCACGGAACTTTTCAGCACCCAGGTTAGAAGTCATCAAGATCAATGTATTCTTGAAGTTCACCGTGCGGCCCTTGCCATCGGTCAAGCGGCCATCGTCAAGAACCTGAAGCAAGGTGTTGAACACATCCGGGTGAGCCTTTTCGATTTCGTCCAGCAAGATGACGCAATAGGGCTTGGTACGTACAGCTTCCGTCAGCTGGCCGCCTTCTTCGTAGCCTACGTATCCCGGAGGCGCACCAATCAAACGGCTAACCGTATGCTTTTCCATGTATTCGCTCATGTCGATACGGACCAGAGCATTTTCGTCATCGAAAAGTTCCACAGCCAAGGCCTTGGCCAGTTCCGTCTTGCCGACACCCGTGGGGCCCAGGAACAGGAAGCTTCCGATAGGAGCGTTTTCGCGACTCAACCCGCTTCTATTTCTTAAAATAGCTTCGGACACCGCTTCCACCGCGTCATCCTGCCCGATAACGCGAGCGTGCAGGCGTTCATCCAAATGAAGCAACTTGGACTTTTCACCTTCGCAAAGCTTGGTTACGGGCACGCCAGTCCAGCGGCTCACCACCAGGGCGATGGTATCTTCCGTCACCTCTTCGGTGAGTTCGCCGTCGCCTGCAGCCTTACGCATCGCTTCGGTCTTTTCGGCGATTTCCTTTTCCAGGTTCACGATCTTGTTGTACTTCAGTTCTGCGGCGCGGTTCAAGTCATAGCGGGCTTCGGCCTGTTCCATTTCGTCCTTGGCCTGCTGCAAAGCTTTCTTCAAGTTCTGCAGTTCAGCACTCTGGGCGCGACGATCCTGCCAACGTTCCTGCATAGCCTTCACCGCAGCTTCCGTCAAAGCCAATTCCTCACGCAGTTCCTTCAAACGCTTTACGGAATTGTCATCCGATTCCTTCGCCAGAGCCTGTTCCTCGATCTTCATCTGCAGTTCCTTACGCTGCAAGGTATCCAGAGCTTCAGGCACCGTATCCATCTGGGTCTTTACAAGGCTTGCAGCTTCATCAATCAAGTCGATTGCCTTATCCGGAAGGAATCGGTCGCTAATGTAACGGCTAGACAGCTTAACTGCAGCCACCAGCGCATTGTCGTGCAAACGCACTCCGTGGTGAGCGTCAAAGCCGTCCTTAATACCACGGAGGATGGAGATAGATTCTTCTTCGCTAGGTTCATCAACCTGCACCGGCTGGAAACGGCGTTCCAACGCGGAATCCTTTTCGATGTACTTTCGGTATTCCTGGGTGGTGGTAGCGCCAATGCAGTGCAACTCGCCACGAGCCAGCTTCGGCTTCAGCATGTTTCCCAAATCCATGGAGCCCTCGGTCTTGCCCGCGCCCACGATGGTATGGATTTCATCAATGAACAGAAGAGTATTTCCGTCTTCTTCAAGAGCGTCCAGAACAGATTTCAGACGTTCCTCGAAGTCGCCGCGGTACTTTGCCCCTGCCATCAAGGCGGACAAATCCAAGGCGAAAAGCTTCTTGCCCTTCAAGGCGTCAGGCACATCGCCGCGATAGATTCGCTCGGCGAGCCCCTCGACGATAGCGGTCTTACCCACGCCAGGTTCACCAACGAGACAGGGGTTGTTTTTCGTCTTTCGGCTAAGGATCAAGATAACACGTCGGATTTCCTCTTCACGGCCTATGACCGGCGAAAGCTTGCCATCGGCAGCCATTTCCACCAGTTCACGGCCATACAACTTCAGCGGAGACTGTTCCTCGGCGTTGGCAGCGCCGGCGAAAGGATCGGAGAGCCAAGTCTCCACCACTTCCACAGAGCCCAGGGCGTCCTCAAACACCTTGGCAATGCCGCGGTCCCCCGCAAACTTCATCAGGGCCACCAGCATATCGCCGGGAGTCACCATACGGTTCACCTGACGGGCCGCCTGCACGGCAGCACGCAAAACACGATTCAAGTCGCTATCAGGGCCCACATCCGGATTCGCCCCTTCCACACGGGGCACCTTCTGCACAAAAGGCTCCAGACGACCACGCAAATCCTGGGTCTTCGCGTTCTTGCTCTTGTACAGCTTTTTCAGGGTAGCGTCAGGGCCTTCCACCAGACCCACGGCCAAATGGGCACAACCCAGGTAGGAATGGGAATTACGGTCCATCAAACTCTGGGCCTTGGCCAAAACCTTTTCTGCATCGTTATTAAAATCAGACATATTTGCCTCTTTT
>JAZLKH010000120.1:0-4589 GCA_045597545.1 Fibrobacter sp. | reverse complement strand
TCGTTCCCGATGGTGGTGGGAGAAATAAAACCTGCAGCCACTACGGTGTTTGCGCCGAAACTGCAGCGGTTGCCGATGCGGACTCCTGCCACATGAGGCACCATGCGACGCTTGCCCTGGTATTCGTAAAATCCGAACCCGCGGCTACCCACCACAACGCCAGCCTGAAAAATGCAGCCCTCCCCCACCACAACGTTGGGGTAAATCACCACATTGGCTTCCAGACGGCAGCGGGCACCAATCTTTGCGCCGGGCATTACAACGCAGCCGGGGCCAATTTCTGCCGTGGGATCAATTTGCGCAATCGGAGCGTCCGAGGCGTCCCGCGGCATTTCCACTAGACAGGAGCCGTACTTTTCCAAAAAACAGACCATGGCGTGATAGGGATTTTCCACAGGCACCAGGCTGCGGACCTTCGGGAAAATATCGCGGAGTTTTTTTGAGGCGTCCTGGGCAGAATCGGAGCCACCCTGAGGTACAAACAATACTCCGGCGCAGCAATCTTTTAAAGTCGACGCACTCATTCCGTTGGCGTTGGTGATGCTCTTGACGTTCCCGGTCCAAAAGCTAACGTCTTCGGGGCCTGCTTTTTCGAGGGAGGCAAAACCGCGAATTTCCACGCCTTCAATAACAACGGAGCGCATCATTCTCCCAAGGCAAGAATCTGTACCTGACAGGCGAAGTCAATCTTCACCTTTTCGCCGACCTTTCCACTAAGGTCCTCGCCATCCAATTGCAAGAATTCATCCTTGTCGAAATCCAGCTCGATGGAGCGCGCCTTATGCGTGACCACAAAACACTTCTTAACCAAGTTGCCAATCACAGGAACAGATCCCATGGCAAATCCCAGCAGGAACTTTAGCATATTGGGGACGCAAACCACCTCCAGCAGGCCATCTGCCATATCCGACTTGTAGAAGGGATTGGAGCCACCGGCAAAACTGGGAATGTTGCCGACGATGATAGATCGGTTGTCGTCAAGGCTCTGAGTATGTTCAACACCCTGAGCATCGACATACTTCAGGCGACCGCGTCTAAGATGGTATCCGCTATCGGCAAAGAAACACCGTACATAGTGCGCCCGGTTCGCCACGACGGACTTCGACGAAATAACCCCGTTGGCTCGGTCCGCGTTAAAGTCGTGGGCAATGCGGGCGTCGATACCGCCGGAGAAGTAGTTGGCAAAAGCCAAGGAGTCGTTCACTTTCCAGATATCAAAGGGGCGAGCGCTTGCCATCAGCAGCCTACGCACCAGGAAAAGGATTCCCTTGTCAACGTAGGGTTTGTACAAGTTCAGCACTCGGGCAAGGTCGTTACCCGTTCCCAGAGGAATAAGACCGACCTTCACCGTCTTCGCATACTCCGAAGAAATCATCACCGACAGCACCGAGGAAACTGTACCGTCGCCCCCCACGGCAATCAAGGTTTCCGTAGAGGCGAGGGCGTTCCGAATCTGTTCTTCCTGCCCCTGCGCCTGGGTAAACTCGGCATTCCACTGGTCGTCGGAAAAGTTCATCGACGCCATGATCTCAGGCAAGTACTGGTGAATCGCCTTGCCCTGACCGCCACCGCTAATGGGGTTTATGAGAAAGAAGAACTTGTACATCAACACCCCTCGGCACCCTGCAAAAGTTCATCCTTGATTTCGAGGTAATGCAAAACGCCCTGATGGAACTTTGCAATTTCCTCTTCGGTCAAGGAGCGGGCAATTCGAGCGGGCGTTCCAACGATAAGGCTGCCCTCGGGATATTCCTTGCCCTGGGGAACCAGAGCCCCCGCGGCAACCACGCAGTTGGACTTGATGTGGGCACCATCCATGACGATTGCACCCATGCCGATTAAGACCTGGTTATCGATCCGGCAAGCATGAAGAACGGCGTTGTGCCCTACCGTCACATCGTCACCTACATAGGTCCCCATGTCCGAGGACAGGTGAATCGTTGCGTTATCCTGAATATTGGTTCGGCAGCCGATACGGATTTCGGCCAGGTCAGCGCGGATCACGGCATTGTAAAATACCGAGGAATCATCGCCAATCTGCACATCACCTACAAGGCGTGCCCCCTCAGCGATAAAAACTCGCTGACCCAGCACAGGCTTCTTGCCCTTATATTCAATCAAACTTGCCATACATCCCCAATGTATAAAATTTTTTCAAAGGGACGAAGATTTAATCATTCTTTCGGTATAAATTCACCATTTCAGCAGGTATTGGCAGGGGGCGTCCCTTTTCCATATTCACTAGCACCCACTGGGTCTCGGACTCGAAAATCACCTTGCCGTCGCCGACCCGTTCAAATCGGCAGCGGCGCTGGCTCGTAAGGCGTCCAAAGGAGTCCACCCAGGTGGTCCCCCTGATTTCGTCGCCCAGGAAGGCCTGATTCTTGTAAAAGACATGCTGCTCGCGAATCATCCAGCCACAGTTCATTTCGCGCATCAAGGCCGTTCCGCCGCACCGCTCGGAATGCTCCTTGGAAATATCCTGAATCCACTGGACGGACCAGACATTGTTAAAGTGATGGTTGTCGTCAATCATCTCGGGAGTGACCTTGAATGTTTCCATATAAACCTGCGACTCCCATTTTTCGTTCTCTTCAGACATTTGACCGCCCCTTATTCAAAGGATTTTACGAGGGTAGGAATTGCGGTCTCGAACTTCACGCCGTACCAGTGGTTCACTTCGTCGCCGTAGGTATTCTCGATGGCCTTCAGGGTAAAGTCTGCTGCAATCTTCACCGCCTCCATCTTGGTCTTGCCCCGCATCAGGGCTCCGGTAAAGGACGATGCGTAAATGTCGCCGGTTCCGTGACACCACATGGCCACCTTCTTATGTTCGTAGTGGTCAAGCACTCCGTTTTCGTAAACGGCGACGCCAGTGTAACCTTCGCGGAAACCAATTCCTGTCATGACAATGCACTTGGCGCCAAGATCGCTAAGGCGGGTGCATAGGTCGGTGATATAGGCGCGGTCGTATTCCTCGGTGTATTCCATCCCGGTAAGGTAGCTGGCCTCGGAAATATTGGGCAACAGGACGTCGGCCTCGGCGCAAAGGCACTTCATGGCCTCCACAAAGTTCATGTCGAAACCGGCATAGAGCTTGCCTGCATCCGCAAGCACCGGGTCGATGATCTTAAGCGCCCCCGGATTGGCAACCGTGGCCATGATCTCACGGACGATGTCCACCTGGCGTACGCTACCCAGGTAGCCCGTGTAAAAGGCGTCGAACTTAATCCCTTCCCTTACCCAATGGTCGCGGATAGGCAGCATATCGTCGGTCAAGTCGCGAAAGGTATAGCCCTTGAAACGACCGGTATGGGTGCTGAGTACCGCAGACGGAAGAACGGCGCATTCCGCACCGCAGGCAGAAACGATAGGCAAGGCCACCGTAGAGGAGCACTGGCCAAAACAGGAGATATCCTGGATAGTTAAGACACGCTTATACATGGGCGTAAAAATAAAAAAAGTTTCAAACCGTTTACATTCTCGCGAAAAACACATTATATTATATTTGTATAAATGTTTTGTGACAAGGAACACTGTATGGAATGGAATGATTTTACCAGCCTTTCTGCCGACGATATGCAGGCCATCTGGAACTTTGGCACCAAGGACCCGTTCTCGATTCTTGGCATCCATCCGCTAAATACCGACAAGGGCGTAAAGACGGTCATCCGCACTTACCAGCCCCAGGCAAGCTTTGTCCGCGGCGAATCCGTAGACGGGGAATTCGAATTCGACTTCATGAAAATCGGCGACACCGGATTCTTCGAAGCCATCCTCGACAAGGACTACGAGCCCTTCTTCTACAATCTGATTATCCGTCAGGGCGACGGCCACGAATACTCCTTGACCGATCCCTACGCATTCCTTCCGGTGCTCTCAGACTTTGACCGCCACCTGATCGCCTCCGGTACACACTACGAACTTTACCGCAAGCTGGGTGCAAACCTGGTGGAACACCAGGGCTTCAAGGGCATCCACTTCGCCGTCTGGGCACCCAACGCACAGGCCGTATCCGTTATCGGCAACTTCAACAGCTGGGATGGTCGCCGCCACCAGATGCGCATGCTGGGCGGTTCCGGCATCTGGGAAATCTTTATCCCGAACCTTGGCGAAGGCGAGCTCTACCGCTTCGAGATCCACGGCGCCGACGGCAATCTCCACGTAAAGGTGGACCCCCTGGCAAAGCTTTCCGAAGTCCGCCCGGCCACAGCCTCCATCACCACCCACCTGGATGGTTATGAATGGGGCGACGATCTTTACATGTGGACCCACACCGCTACCAAGGTGTTCGGCAGTCCCATGAACATCTACGAAGTCCACGCCGGCTCCTGGCGCCGCGACCCCGCAGATCCGGACCGTTTCCTCAACTGGGAAGAACTTGCAGAAACCCTGATTCCCTACCTCAAGGAAATGGGCTACACCCACGTGGAATTCCTGCCTCTTGCTGAACACCCGCTGGATGAATCCTGGGGCTATCAGGTGACAGGCTACTACTCCCCCACCATCCGCTACGGCACCCCCGACCAGTTCCGCAAGTTCGTGGACCTGTGCCACCAGAACGAAATCGGCGTGATTATCGACTGGGT
>JAZLKH010000119.1:0-12739 GCA_045597545.1 Fibrobacter sp. | reverse complement strand
CCGGATTTTGGCCGCCTTATGGAAAGGGGTATTAACGAGGTGATTTTTGCTGCCATGGGTCAGGCCTTCTTTACCTTGAGTATCGGTATCGGCTCCATGTCCATTCTCGGTAGCTACATCAACAAGAAGCACACCTTGGCTAAGGAAGCCGTGAATATCTGTGCCTTGGATACTGTGGTTGCCTTGCTCGCAGGCCTTATCATTATTCCTAGCTGCTTTGCCTTTAACGTGGAACCGGGTGCAGGTCCGGGACTTGTGTTTGTGACTTTGCCCAACATCTTTGCCCAGATGCCTGCTGGCCGTTTCTTCGGTTCAGCCTTCTTCCTGTTCATGAGTTTTGCGGCACTCTCCACCTTGGTGGCCGTGTTCGAAAACATCATTTCCTTCTGGATGGACCTGAAGGGCTTCAAGCGTAAGAAGGTGGTGGCTGTCAATATCTTTGCGATCATCATTCTTTCCTTGCCTTGTGCCCTAGGTTTCAACGCCTGGTCCGGTTTTGAACCTTTCGGCCCGGGTAGCAATGTCCTTGACTTGGAAGACTTCCTGGTTTCCAATACCTTGCTCCCGCTGGGTTCCCTGTTCTTCGTGGTGTTCTGTAACTCCCGCTATGGCTGGGGACAGGACAAGTTCTACGAAGAAGTCAATACCGGTAAGGGATTCAAGTTCCCCGCAAACAAATTTGTCCGCTTCTACATCAAGTGGGTTCTTCCTGCAATCGTGCTGATTATCTTTGCCCAGGGCTACCTGCAAAAGTTCGCTCCGGAACTTTCTGCAAAGATCTTCGGCTAGTTTTGTTAAAGTTTGAAAAGGCCTGCAGCTAAAACTGCAGGTCTTTTTTTGTTTTGTTAGTGTCAAAAATTGACGTTATATTGATTCTATATTTACTGTTGTAAAAGAAAAAAGGAATCAACACCATGCACAATATCTTAAACCTTTCCACCAATAAAATCCTCTTCGCCGTTCTCATGGCTCTTACTCCCGCAATTTTCGCAGCTACGCTCCTAGGGTCAGAAAGTGTCGCTGCCGCTGCCGCAGTATCTGTAGCCTACGCCAGTGTTGTGATTGGAGAACGCATGGAATAACTTTATCCGTGTCACAATACTCTTGGAATCCACTGTTTTAGCAAGGATGGGAGAAACCATTGCTTTGCTGCGGTGGATTTTTTTTGTTTTCACAATGATTGCTTAGAATAATGTTACATTTTGTAAGGATGTTATAAGATCTGCTTATTCAGGATGTTATATGTTGTTTATGAAAAAAATTGCTCTGTTGACTTGCTTGCTTTTGCTTGCGTGTAACGATGATGCACCCAAGGAAAACAAGGTCCTTGGCAATGAAGTTGCGAAGGATCTGGATTCAGATGCATCGAACTCTGAAAATGCTTTGTTTAAGGCTAGGGCTCGCAGAGTTCTTGGCGATGTAGACTACACTAAGTCTAAAAATGACTGGAAAAAGATGCGTCAGGGCAACACGGTTTTTGAGGGAAATAAGATCCGCACCGCGGTAGAGTCTGATGTCCAGTTGGTGGCTGACGATGGTACTCTTTTCCAGATTATGGAAAATTCCAATGTCACTGTTTCTGCCGCTCTTTTGCCCAATTCTAGGCAATCTGTGGATTTTTCCATTGAAAAGGGTGCCATCCGATTCGATGTCCAAAAGCAGAAAACAAACGACTTTGTGTTTAGAACAGGAACGGCTACTGCAGCAATTCGTGGTACGGCGGGATTTGTTGGAAACATCAATGGCAAGATGGTTGCTTCCCTTAATGAGGGCCGCGTGAACGTTACCAACGAGAAGGGCGACTCAACATCTATTGAACAAAATCAAACGTTAATCGTCAATGAATCTGGTTCCGTTAAGACAATGAACCTTGCATCCTCTGGAACGAAGGCCTTGCTTGCCTTGGTGGATTCCGTGGCGTCTGCTTCGGATACGACTAATCTTGAACAAACCCTTCAGAACTTTGATAATGACTATGCTGCTCAGAAGGCGGCCTTTGAAAAGAAATTGAAATTCAAGGCAGAGAGCGTTGCAAGGCAGATTAAGGATTCTTCTGTAACCTTGCAGGCGATTGCAACTCCCGGTGTAATTGTTGAAGTCCTTGGCGAAGTTGATACCATTGGTGCCGACAGCGTTTATCAGCGTACCTTTACATGGGGCGCCGATTCCTATGGCACAAAGCGTTTCCTGGCCGTTTGTAGTGATGGCCTTGTAGAAATTCCTTGCTATATGTGGGTGACGGAATACGTTGAAGAAAATACGGAAACGGAAGATACCGATGGCCTTGAAATGGGGGTCAAGATCAATGGCCCGAGTGTTGAAAAAATTCACTTGGAAATGCCCTTGAAACAATACCAGGGCAAGTTGAAGTTTGCGCTCCAGGGTTTTTCTGCGGAAGAACGGTCTAAGGTCAAAAATGTAGTTATCAGCAGAGGTGGTTCCGAAATCGAAACAATTGACCCGAGGGCCCTTGGAAAATGGTCCTTTGAACGTAAGATTCAGATTGGCTTGAACAAGATTGCAAATTTTGAAGTCTCAGTCAATATGGATGATGGCCGTAGCTTTACCGCACAGAAGACTTTCGAGGTGTACTGCTTGCAGAGCAATCATCCTGGTGGAAAGGCTCGTAACAACTTGGTTCCGTTGAATAAGGAATATGAACAGTTGAAGGCCAAGGGCTTGTTGAGGAATGAATAGAGGGAAAACTGTATGAATCGCTTTAAACTTTTGTGCTCTGTCGCTTCTTGCGGTGGATTGCTTTTCTTGGCGGGATGTGCTTCTGCGCCCGCTCCTGCACAAAACGACTCCGTTCGTGAAAATGCAAGTGAATCCTATGTCAAGGTGAATGGCGCCCCCGCAGGTCAGCCTGTTGAAAGCGCCTCGACAGAAAAAAATACCGTGAATAACGATGCCGTACAGAAAACGGAAATCTCTATGTCGACGGCGTCTGTAGAAGTATCTGACGAGGTGTTCAAGGTTAAACCCACAGTGATGGTGCTTCCTGCCATGGGCGCGTCGGGTGCAACCAGTATTGAGGTTATTCGCAAGAACCCTCTGGCAAAGACTGCAATGGAAGTCATCAATGCCTATATGACCGAGTGCGGATACAAGGTGATAAGTCTGGAAAACCAGGCCCAGTTGGATGAAGTCGTCCAGCTTCAGGGTGATATTGCCGGAAACGATGCTGACTTGGCCTATGTGGCAGGTCTTGCCGTTGGCGCCGATATCAATGTGACCTTTGCGGGAAGCATTCAGGATGATAATCTTGTGATTGACCTGAGTGCAAGCGATGCCTCCACCGCAAATCTCCTGGCAAGTGAATCTAGCCGCCAGAAGGATGGTGGTGACGGAATGCGTGTACTTGTTCAGAAGGCAACCCAGAGAGCGATTGTTCCTCTTGAAAAGAAGGTGCGTAGCCAGTTGGCCGCAGAACTGGAAAAGGGTACTCAGTATAAGGTCGTTTGCCGTTTGACCGGTGAATTTACCGATGAACAGACCGAGGAAATTTCAAACCTGGTGACAATGCAGATTCGAAAGAAGTTCAATAAGATGCAGGTCAGTTCCATGACTCGCAACACCATTGACCTGGTTGTATACGCCGATCCCGACAAGTATGACGATTCCCAGATGGTCTATTCGGAATTCTACGAGGCGCTGAGCGGATTGGCAAAGGTGCGTCGCCAGAATATTACAAAGAAACTGATTATTCTTGAAATCCAGTAAGGTTGATAATGAAAAAGACTATTCTTAAAGCCCTGCTGGCAATGACCTTGTTGTGTGGCCTGGCAAATGCTGCCAACCTGGTAACGTATACCGCAGGCTCCTCGATTTCCCAGAAGGATGCTGACCAAAAGGCCTTGGAAGGTGTCGCCAAGCAGATTAGTACCAAGGTAAAATCGGAACTGGTTACGAAACGTACCGAGAATGCTGCGGGTGATGTAAAGGAAGTATCCAAGAGTTTCAAAGGGTCGTACACCAATGTGATTCTCAAGGGGGCAAAGATTGTTCCTGGTGCCAAGAAAAATGGAATGTTTCAGTCTACCGTAACGGTGGATCTGGATCAGCTTGCGTCCATGATCCTGTTGAACCTGGAATCCATTCGACAGCAGATGAATTCCAAGGATTCTGTAATTCGTCTTGACATGTCTGACCGTGATTATTACAAGGCTGCAAGTGGCATGGCTGCTTTGGAAAGGCTGGGCTCCCAGTACAATGACGAACTGGAAAATCTTTCTTGCGTGCAGGCTGTTCCCAAGAATCTTCGACTGGAATCGACCTTGGCTGAGCTGACTGAATTCTTGAAGTCTTCCTTGGCAACCATTAAAATCGATGTGAAAATGACGGAGGAAAATCTTCTTGTGTCGGTTACGGATTTTGCCGGTCCCGTAGAAAATTTCCCGATGATTCTTAGCCAGGACCGAAAGGATCTTGTTTCGGAAAAAACGGATGCGTCCGGTGTTGCCAATTTCTCTATGAAGGATGTTCGTAAGCATAAGGCCGCTGGTGAAGTCGTCGTTTTGCCGGATATGAATTTCAGCTTTGTGAATTCTTCGGCATTGGTCAAGAAGTCTGTCAGTTACGAATCCAAGAAACTGGGCTGTGCCTACAGAATGGTTTGCATTGGAGCCATGGAAGAATGTGGCTCTGTGGAAATGTTCCTGAACGATGTTGGCTTTACTATTGAAAATCAACCGGAAAATCCCACGTTGGATGTAGCGCTTTCCTTTAATGACAAGCCGAATCTAAATAAGACCTTGGTTACATCCGAAGTGACTGCCCGTTTTAGGATTGGAAAGACAGAAACTTTCGAAAGGGCGCTTGGTGTTGGCCGTAGTGCCGAAGATGCCCATGTGAAGAGTATTGCAAAGTTGCCTGCATCCAAGGTAAGACAGAAACTGATGGATGCTGCCTGCAAGCAGTAGCTATTTTTTCTGGGAAATAACTTCCACAGTCAGCTTGTTGAAGGCGAGCATTCCGCCTTCGCGAATTTCAAGGGCGGCACGGAATACCGTGTCGTTCTTTTTAAATGGTTCTAGCACCGGGGTGAATTTCTTTTTGAGGAGTTCTTCTAATTCGTTGTCGGAAAATTCGCGGTGATAGAAAATCTTAGGAATGCCATAGTTGCATTGCGGGTTCTGGCAAACGTAAGCGGAGATGTTGTTGCCGCTAGCATCTGTACCGCTGCGGAAACGCAGTTGGTCGCCACAGATGGGGCAGGGGAGGTCTCGGCGCTGGAATTCAAATTGGGTGCGGCCATCGGAACCGAATTTTAAGCTGGCTGCAAATGAGTCACCTTTTTTGCTTTTGAAGTCGCTGATGACCGGCGTCTTGCCTTGGGTGAATAGGGCTCGGATTTCGTCTGGAGTCAGGGTGTGACCGGCAGTGTTCTTGAATAAAGTAAAACCGCAGCTTGCCCTTACCGTAGCGTCGGGATTGCCGCTTGGAATAGCGGCTACGCCGGTGCAGAACAAGGTGTTCTTGTTCTCTTCAAGTGGGGACCCGCAGAGGGGACACTTATACTCGGTGGCGTTACCATGGAAACGTCCATCGCTCTCAAATTTGAATTCGATGGAATAATCGTCTTTCATCAGCAATTTCGCACTGAATGTCTTTCCGCTTTTTTTGCTGATGAAACCGTCGAGAATGGGTGTCTCGCGGGTTGCTATCAGGTTCTGCATTTCGCTGTGGCTTAGAATGCGTCCGGCGATGGTGTGGCCTAGACGAAGTCCACATTCGGCGTTCTTGCACACATATCCCCAGGGGGCGATTTCCAGCGGCTGGCTGCAATTGGGGCAGTTGATGGATTCTGTAACGGTTTCGCGTTCGAATTGGCTGCCGTATTTTTCGTGGAGATGGGCGAAAAGTTCGCGGACATAGTCCATGATGCCATCGCGAAATTCCATGGGGGTGAGGTTGCCCTTTTCCACCTGGGAAAGTTTGTATTCCCATTCGCCAGTCATTTCCGGGGACTTGACCTTGTCATCCATCAGGGCAATGACTTCGCGGCCTCGGACGGTACTGACCAGGTTGTTCTTCTGGGCTTCGATAAAACCGCGCTTCTTTAGTGTCTCGATAATGCCAGCCTGAGTGGCGGGGGTGCCTAGGCCGCGGTCCTTCATGGCTTCGGCCAGTTCTTCGTTCTCGATCTGCTTGCCTGCGGTTTTCATGGCGGCAAGGAGGGTGGCCTCGGTGTAATACTTGGGCTTGGACTTCTTTTTCTTTTGCAGTTCTACGCTGTCAAAAGGAGCCTTGTCGCCTTGCTTCCAGTCGGGGAAGTCATCGACGATGTTGGTGATGTCGTCGGAATTGCCTTCGTCATCCTTCTTGGCTTCGGATTTCTTTTTCTTTTCTTCCTTCACCAAGGCGCGGAATCCCAGGTCCTCGTTCTGTTTTAATTTTAGACGGAAAACTTCCGAGTTTCCATTGTTAATTGTTAATTGTTCATTGTTAATTTCTTCGTGCTCCGAAGGTGCGCGAAGAATTATTTCCATTTCGTTCCAAACGTAGGGCTTCAGCCATGCCTGTACAAAGCGTTCCTTGGCCAGGTTGTAGATGTTCTCTTCCATCTCGGGCAGGTTGCTGGGCTGTTCGCCGGTAGGAATAATGGCGAAGTGGTCTGTCACCTTGCTGCTGTTGATGAAAACGAAGTTCTCGCTTTCGGGGCGCATGATCTTTTGCTGCTCCGGCTTGGCCAAACGCATTGCCAACTGGTAGGCTTCCTGCTTCATGGTGTCGGGCAGGTAGGCGGAATCCGTACGGGGGTAGGTGAGGAGCTTCTTTTCGTAAAGGTTCTGGGCGCAGTCCAGCACTTGCTGGGCGCTGTATTTAAAGCGCTTGTTGCCTTCCTTTTGCAGTTCCGTTAGGTCGAAGGGCTTTTGCGGGAACTGCTTTTTTTGCTGAACGTCGATGCCTGCAATCACCGCTTCTTTGGGTGGAGAACATTTGTTGACTACTGCCTTCGCCGGTTCCTCTTTTTCAAAGACCGCCACTTTTAACGCTAGGCCCCTCGACTCTGCGCCTTGCGCTTCGCTCGGGGTGACAGGTTTTGCGTCCCTATCCGGGCGCAAAAGCTGTGCCTGGAATCCTTTCCAGGTGCCTGTAACGCTGTAGTAGTACAGTTCCTTGAACTGTTCCACAATGGCATCGCGCTCCACAATCAAATTCAAAGTAGGCGTCTGTACGCGTCCTACAGAAATCATCTTGCCGCGGCCTGCAGTAAGCGTGTAAGCTCTGGTGGCGTTCAAGCCCACCATCCAGTCTGCGCGCTGGCGTAACCTAGCCGCGTAGCTCAAGTTCAAGCGCTCTGTCGCATCTTCCAGATTTTTCCAGGCTTTGTCCAAATCTTTTGCCACGTAGCTGTTCACCCAAAGTCGCTTGATTTGCTTCTTCTTGAAATCGGGAGTGTAGTCCAGGATCAGGTCAAAAATCAGGTTACCTTCGCGGCCCGCATCTGCGCCGTTTACAAGAACGTCCGCCTTGCTCATCATGTCCCGC
Source organism: Fibrobacter sp. (assembly GCA_045597545.1). Lineage (GTDB taxonomy): Bacteria > Fibrobacterota > Fibrobacteria > Fibrobacterales > Fibrobacteraceae > Fibrobacter. The sequence continues at coordinate 5,245 of JAZLKH010000119.1, read as the reverse complement.
ACCACAGCCAACTGCTTTCGGGTGCTTTCGATTTCCATTAGGCGGAATTTTTCAGGAAGCAACGGCAAATTGCTTAAGCGCCAGCCACCTTCGAAACCGGGGTAGGCGTCCAGCGGCGCCAAGGTGATCAAGTGACCCACCCACCAGGTAATGCAATGGTTCTGGCCAATGAGACAACCGTCACCTTGGACGAATTTTTCACCTTCAAGGCGTTCCAGCATCGGTCTGTAATGCTGGTTTGCAACGGAAGGTTTTTCGGCCACTAAAAGAATCATAAAGCGAAAGATAAAAAATTAGGCCAAGTCCTTGAACAGATTCAGCATGGCCTTGGCGGCGTCGGACTTTAGCCACTTGGTTAAGTTCCGGAAAAATTCGCCCGCTGATGGTAAATTCGTGTTCCATGTTTTTTTATATAGAAAAGCCCCCAGTGGGAAGGGGACTGCCTTAGGCTATGGAAATCTTGATGATCACTTCGTTTTTATTGCCCTGCCTTTCGTAGGCTGTGGAACTTGCCATCTTCTTTACCATGAATATGCCTAGGCCTCCGGCTTCGCGGTCTTCCAAGGCGGCTGTAACATCGGGTTCCTGGACTTCAGTAAAGGGATCAAATGGCTTTCCGTCGTCAACGAAGGTCAGTGATATTTCCGTATCGCTGATTTCGCATTCGATTTCCAGATTGGAGGCGTTGCTGTAGAAAACCACGTTACTGACGATTTCGTCGGAGCAGACTGCCAACTTGGAGGAAATCTTCATGCTGATTCCCTGGGACTTGCTCCAAAAGGTAATGAAATCCTGGACTTCAGTCAGGCAATCCTTGGAAACGTTGAAGGATCTTGATTTCATGTCATTTCTCCTTCAAGCTGAATGCCAGCATGGAAATATCGTCAAATTGCGGGGCGCCTTCTGCATGGCCTTGAACCGCCTTGAGCATGGATTTGCAGAGGCCAAGCATGGATTCGTTCCTGTGCTTGTTCAAGGCCGCAATCATCTGGTCGTTGCCGAAGGGCTCCCTGTTGCAGTTCATGGCTTCTGGAATGCCGTCGGTGTAGACGAAGATGGTGTCGCCGCGTTCCAGCTTTACGTCAAAGTTCTCGTACTTCATGCCTTCCATTCCGCCGAGAACAAAACAGCTCTTGATTTTCTTTAGGGAGAAAAGCTCACCCTTCCGCATGACAGCGGGAGGTTCGTGGCCGGCATTGCTGAACTGGAAATCGCCTGTATCCAGGTCAAGAATGCCGCAGAAACAGCTGACGAACATGTCTAGGGGGTTGCTTGCGCAAAGCTCGTCGTTGGTGCGGGCCATGGCTTCTGCCGGGGAATAACCGCGCATCAGATTGTGCCGCAGGATAATCTTGGAAAGCATCATGAACAGGGCGGCGGGAACGCCCTTGCCAGAAACGTCTGCAATTACAAGGGCTATGTGGCTTGCATCCACCATGAAAAAGTCGTAGAAGTCGCCGCCCACTTCCTTTGCCGGGATCATGACTGCGTGCAAGTCCAGGTTCTTGAAATTTTCCAGCTTAGGTAGGGTTGATTCCTGGATGGTGGTGGCGATGGCAAGCTCTGTATGGCTCTTCTGCTGTTCGCGTTGGGTCTCTGTCAGGTTCTTTACGTAAGAATCCAGTTCCTTGGACAGGTTACGGAAGGAATTGGCAAGGTCTCCCACTTCGGATGTAAAGTAGATGTACTTGCCGCACTTGTCGACGATGGTAGATATCTTTGCCTCGATATCGCTGTCGTCGCCAATGACCTTTCCAATGGAACTCATCTTTTCCAGTGGCTTCGTGACCGTAAGCTCGATGTACAAAAGGAATGCCAGGGAGGTCCATACGGCAAGATTCATGGAAATGGCTGCGCCATAATACACAAGGTTCCAAAGATACAGAGGGTCCACCTTGAACCTGAAGGTGAACAGGTCGTAGCAAATCCAGGCCACGGCAACGCTAACCGCGATACTTGCCAGCAGGAAAAAGAGAAGGAACTTTTCGTTGAGGGAGAAGGAGAAAATATTCTCGATACCGCTGAATTTTTTCTTTAGGCAAAGTTGATGCTTCAGTGAACAGAGCATCATAACTGGGATGACTGTTGCTAGGGAAGTGTTCAGCTGATTGAAGAAGTAGTTGGTCCAGAGGGCAGGGGAAATATGGTCTACATTGAAAAAAATCAGCAGGAACGATGCCGTGGCATTGAACCCTGAAGAAACAATGATGACAAAAAGAAGCTGGACGACCTTGAATACAGTGTTGAGCTTGTACTTGTTTTCGTCCTTCCGTCGAAAAAAATTCCAGGCCAAGGCAGGCAGGAGCCCGTAGATAATCTGAAGGAAAAATCCCGGAATGTATATGGTCGGCGCGTATTTTAAAGTAATGTCTGCTGCCAGGTTTGCAACAGCGCAGCCGATGGCTCCCGGAAGGCCGAACATCAAGGTGAAAAGGAAAGGGAGGGAAGCGGTAAAGCTTACTTCTGTGAATTCCGATATCTTGAGGAAAACTCGGCAAGGCACACCGATGGCATAAAAGACCAGTCCGCAGACTAGAACGATAAGTATGCTAAGTAGTGCCTTTTTCATTAGGAGCCTTACTAGACGATGGTCAGGATGTTGTTGAATCCGGTCAATTCAAAGACTTCCTTGACGACTTCATTTACATTGCGGATAACCATCTGGCCTTTGGAAAGCATTTTCTTTTGAGCCTTGAGAAGAATACGAAGACCGGAACTGGATATGTATTCCACTTTTGAAAAATCGATTTCAAGGTTCTTTGTTGCAGAAACAGCTTCTTCCACTGCGGTTTCGAAGGTGGTGGCATTTGCGGTGTCAATCATTCCTTCGGGGAGCAGGGTGTATTTTTCTTCGCCAGGTCTTTTGGTAATGTTCATATTTCCTTCGGTGGATTTTTCGTAATAATTGCCAATTACGTATTCACTACAAATATATTAAAAGCATGGTTGTTTCTTGAAATGGCTAGATAGGAAACTAGGGATATTTTTTTATAATTGAGTCTCGAAAAATATTCTTCTTGACTTATGCAAATTACCAATGGTTATATCGTAAACAAGGCCTTCGGCACGTTTCTTCTGGCATCTATTCTTACAGGACTTGCCAAGCAGTTGCGTGTCATTGCCGATAGCGTGATTGTCAGCAACTTTGTGGATCCTAACGCGCTTTCTGCAATCAACCTGTACTATCCATTGGATACCCTGTTTATTGCGATTATTCTGGCCATTGCCTTTGGCTCAAGCATTCGTGCAGCCGTGGAACTTGGAAAACAGAATGTCCGGATGGTCTCGGAATATTTTTCTGCGGCCCTTCTAGTGGCGTTGCCTTTTATGGCCCTTCTGGTTGGCCTCTGCTACCTGTTCTTCCCTCAGCTGATAAATCTGCTTGCAGATGCCAGCGAGCCTTTGCTGTGTCAGCTTACAGGGGATTATGCCTTTGTAATGCTGCTGAATTTTGTGCCCTTTACTTTCATCTATCTGTTGCAGGTCTTTGTCAGTGTCGATGGTCGTCCCGGTCTTGTGACCGTATCCATTGCGGTAAGCCTGATTCTCAATGTGCTGCTGGACCTGTTGCTTACCTGTGTTTTCCCCCTGGGAATTGCAGGGGCTGCTTGGGGTACGGTTCTTAGCAATTTGGCCAGCCTGACTGTACTTCTGCCTTATGTTTTGAAAGGAAAAAGTTCCTTCAAGTTTGTCATGCCCAAGAAACCTTTTTCCTTGGTTGGAAAAGCCTTGAAGCAGGGGCTTCCCGTTGGCACAGGAGATATTCTGTTGGCGGTTCTGGTATTCGTCCTGAACCAGATGGTACTTGACTATCAGGGGCCCAGCGGCGCCTACCTCTTTGCCATCATGATGCAGCTGGTGTTCTTTGGTGGTAATTTGCTGGAAGGCGTAAACGATTTGAACAATTCCATTGGCGGAGTGCTTCTTGGAGAACGAGACTATTCCGGGTTGAGAATTCTTATTCACCGTAGCTGCACCGTGGTGCTGGTCTTTGGCGTTGCCCTAACGGCCCTTACCATGCTGTGGCCTGAAGGTGTGGTAAAGTTGTTTGGCGATGCAGAAAGTGTCGCTGCGGCGGGTTACGCATCCGACTTAAGGATCATTGGCTTGTTCATTGTTCCTTACCTGCTTTTCATCTTCAATACCGATGTCCATATCCTTGTTAAGAAGGAACTTCTTTCCTCTATTTTCCTGGTCCTACAGTTTGTGCTGATGATTTCTGTGCCTTGGCTTTTCGTAAAGTGGGCTGGGGATTATTTCTGGTGGAGTTTCCCGGTCTTGACTGCAGTACTTTTATTGCTCCAATTGGCTGTGGCTTTTACCCTTCACTTTAGAACCCGCTCCCTTTCCACAGTGTGCTTGCTCCCGTTGCTTCCCGACGAAGTGGGCGTGAATTTCTCTATGAAGTATACCGAGGAATCCATTCAGGAAAATCTTGGTAAGATGAGGAAGTTCTTGGGAATCTGTGAGTTGAAATCCAGCGAAGAGAATCGTATCATGCTGTGCTGTGAGGAACTTGCCTACAACATCTTCAAGTATAGCGCCGACAAGGATGAAAATCATTTCTTCGACATTCGCATAACAGATCTTGAGAAAACCATTGAAGTGCGAATCAAGGATGCGGGTCGCCCCTTTGATCCAATCAGCTATGCTGAAAAGAGGGCGGAACTGTCTGTTACCGAAGGGGAAGACGTTCAATTGGGCTTACAGCTGGTCAACAAACTCTGCAATCATAAGAGCTACAAGTACATGTTTGGCTTGAATGTAACAGTACTTTCCTTCGACGTACGAAAATAAAGGCTTTTGAAGAACCTCTTGCCATTATCGACAAAACTTTATATATTCCAAGGCATGAAAAAGATTCTAGACCTTCGACTTCTACTTAGCATCGCTCTTTGTGATACCGAGGCGAGGTTCTAGGTTGTTGAATCAATAAACGCTTTCAAGAATTTTTATTGAATTTGATCACGAAAAAGCCCGCTTCCACAACGATGCGGGTTCTTTTTTTATGGTCAAATTTTTATCTTTGATGAGTAAAATTAAGGCTTGCGGCGTGTGGATGCCGGCAGGAGATGAAAATGAACTGTATGATGGATTGTGCCGACCAGGCAAGAAAACCGTTCTTTTATGACGTCACTCTGCGTGACGGTAACCAGGCTTTGCCCAAGCCCTGGAACAATGCCCAGAAGAAGGATGTTTACCTCCAGTTGTTGAAGCTGGGTGTGCAGGGTGCCGAAGTGGGTTT
>JAZLKH010000118.1:0-4867 GCA_045597545.1 Fibrobacter sp. | reverse complement strand
GGTGCGAACATCAGAGTGCATGATCTTGCGGGTTTCGTTGAACATCTTCATTTCTTCCTTGGTGTAGTCATATTCAGTCATCTTGTCGATCTGCGGAATGACATTGTATGCCAGCTGGAAGGGGAACTTCTTGATGTGGGTGGTGGAACCGGTTTCAAGGATGTCCTTGTACTGCTGCTGGAGTTCTTCCATGGCAACAGCGCCAGCACCGCTTGCGCTCTGGTAAGAAGAAACGCGGATCTTCTTGATGTGGGAAATCTTTTCGATGGGATTCAAGACTACGACCATCATAATGGTGGTGCAGTTGGGATTTGCGATAATGCCGCAACCACCGTTTTCAGCCTTGTGCAGCGGAATGTCGCAAGCGTTCACTTCGGGAACGACCAGGGGAACATTGTCCATCATGCGGAAGTAGCTGGTGTTGTCTACAACTACGGCACCGTTTTCGACGGCGATGGGTGCGAATTCCTTGGAAACGGAAGCGCCTGCAGAGGAGAGAACCAGGTCTATGCCCTTGAATGCGTCTGCGCAAGTGAGTTCAACCTTGAGCTTTTCGCCCTTGAACATGTATTCCTTGCCCACGCTGCGTTCAGAAGCGAGGAGCTTGAGGTTCTGGAGAGGGAAGTTGCGCTGTTCCAGGATCTTCATCAGTTCCTGACCCACGGCGCCGGTTGCGCCCATGATAGCTACGTTACGAATCATAGTGTTGTGATCCTTAGTTTTCGTTCTCAACTTTTTCTTGTTGAGGTTGGTTGTTTGATTTTAAATTCTCGATATCGTTCCAGAATCGGTTCAATGCTGATTTCATCTGGGCGATTTGGCTGCCTGCCTGCTTGTACTGCACCTGCTGCTCTTCGGGGTTTTCCAACAGAGTGTAGTTGTATAGGGAGTAGGCGGAAAGCCTTACGCATTCGCTGGCCTGAATTAATTCCGAATGAGCTTCGCTGGACTCGTGGGGGTGGAAGAGCCCAAGGACCTTTCTGTTAAGAGCCGTGGCGTTGTTGCTTATGGCCAGGGCCTGGCTACTGCGGGTTTCTCTGTCGGCTTCGCTAATGTTTGCTGGCAGGGGCTCGAATTCTTCAATGGAAGTCGTAATGACGTTCATTCTCTTGATAACGGTTTCTGCGTCAACGAGGTAGCTTTCTAAGCGGCTGAGCGTTCCCTCGTCAGTAACTGCTCTGGCTGGTGCAGTTACTGGATTGGGCTTGGCCTTTTCCTTGTTCTGTAGAATCTTTCCGCCTTCGCCGTTGGTAAAGGCGGCGATGTAATCCTGGTAGCGGGCGTTCTGGGATGCGATCTCGGCAGGGGAGTAGTCCGAAGTGGGGATGAACGTCGGGCGATCCCAATAGGCGATGCCGATAAAGCCTGCAAGCATAAATGCGGTAAGGAAAATGTTCCCGACCTTTGTTGCCAGTTCGTCGCTCTTAACCGTATAGATGATGCAGAGGATGAATAGGCTTGCGAATGCCAACAGCAATCCGCCGTCGCAGTTGTAGGTGATGAATGTGTTCTTTGCAAAATAAAAGACGCAGTCCATCACCACGATAAGCAGTGAAAGGATTGCGCCTATGAGCTTTTGATAGCGTGTTTCGGCAGCAGCGGACTGGAGAATCGCCGTAAAGGTGATTCCCAGTGGCAGAACCATCATCAATGCAATGTCTGCGACTTGCTGATTCATCGATTAGAAGGGGAGGTCGTCGCCATCGCCCTCGGGCATCGGAGCTTCGTAAACCGGAGCGCTAGGCTGGCTGTAGCTGTTGCTGGACTGGTTGAAGCCGGCACCCTGGTTGTAGTTGCCTGCCTGGTAGTTTCCGCCGTTCTGGTTGCGGGGGGTCAGCAGCTGGAAGGTGTCCAGGTTGACTTCGGTGGCATAGCGCTTCTGGCCGGTAGCCTGGTCGGTCCAGCTGCGGTTGGTCAGGGAGCCTTCGATATAAAGGGTCATGCCCTTGCGAACACCCAGGCTTTCCATGGTATCTGCAACCTTACCCCAGCCAACGATGTTGTGCCAGTCGGTCTGTTCCTTCTGTTCGCCGTTGTTGTCGCGATAGCGACGAGAAGTAGCGAGGGAGAAGGAAACGCGCTTGCGGCCAGTGGGACCTGCGCTGATAACCGGATCCTTGCCGATGTTGCCAATGAGCATCACTTTGTTTAAATATGCCATACAATTAATCCTATTTTATTTTTTTTGTTTCTACGCTCAAAGATAAAAAAATGAAATGTCACAAAAGTGTCAAATTCGACATTATTTGCCTTTAAAGTCCGTTTTGCAAACAGTTGTTGACAAAAAGCACCCTACAAGAGCTATCTTTCCATTTGTACTTATAATTCGTAATTCATAATTAATAATTAATATCATGGTTACACTCGCTCTTTCTCATTTTGAAAAGTCATTCCCTGCCAATTTGCGCGGCAAGCGTCTTGGCGCGGTTCTCCACCCGGCTTCTGTTTGCGCCGATTTAAGTTATACTCTGGACCTTTTGAAGTCCTACGACGGCAAGTTGTTTAAGTTGTCTGCTTTGTTCGGCCCCCAGCATGGCATCAAGGGCCACACCCAGGACAACATGATTGAATGGGAAGGTTACACCGACCCGGAACTTGGTATTCCCGTTTATAGCCTGTACGGTGAACACCGCGAACCCACCCCGGAAATGCTTTCTCATGTGGATGCCCTTCTGGTGGACTTGCAGGACGTGGGCGCCCGTTACTACACCTTCATCTGGACCCTTTACCTGTGCATGAAGGCCTGTGAAAAGCTGGGTATTCCCGTTGTGGTTGTAGACCGTCCGAACCCCATTAACTGCGTGGACGAAGAAGGCCCGGTGCTGGACCTGAACTACACAAGCTTTGTTGGCCTTCACAGCATCCGTACCCGTCATGCAAAGACCATCGGCGAACTGGCTGAACAGTTCAAGGCCGAATGTTTCCCCAAGTGCGAACTTTACGTGATGCGCATGGAAGGCTACGACAAGAAAATGTGGTATGACCAGACCGGTCTTCCCTGGATTTTACCCAGCCCCAACATGCCCACTTTGGATACTGCCATCGTGTATCCCGGCATGTGCCTGTTCGAAGCCACCAATGTCAGCGAAGGCCGCGGCACTACTCGCCCCTTCGAAATCTTTGGTGCACCGTTTATCGATGCGGTCAAACTTTGCAAGTACATGAACGGCCTGAAACTGCCTGGCGTCTATTTCCGCGAAAACTACTTCCAGCCCACCTTCCACAAGGGTGCTGGCCAGATTTGCGGTGGCGCCCAGATTCACGTTCTGGATCGCGATAAGTTCCGCAGCTTCGACATGGCTATCAAGCTCTTGCAGTACATCTTCAACGAATATCCCAAGGATTTCGCCTGGAAACAGCCGCCTTACGAATACGAGTTCCACAAGCTGCCCATCGACATTCTGCTGGGCAACGGAACCTTCCGTAAGGAATTTATTGAGTCTTCTATCTAATTATTAAAGTTAGACTTGTGCGAAAGCGTCCGCTGTGGCGGGCGCTTTTGCTTTATGCTTATTACCCAAAAAAAATGGTGATTCTTGTTGAAATTCTTATAATACAATTTTATATTAAGAACTCCGTTGGGTATGGTATTGAAGGAGAGGTGTCATGTTTCAGGAACGTCTGGACGAATTCCTGCGTAAGCAGGATACATTGGAAAATATCTTCTTTTGAGTGACTTTGGGCCTTGTAGGCCTGGCATCGTTCATGTCTGCAGTTTCCTCTGTTGTTGAAAAGCTGCCGGGATCGACAGTTACTTTTTGCTTTTTTCTGCTTCTTGTGTGTTGTCCTCCTGGGGGTTCTCGCCAAGATAACTCAGAAAATCTCGTTTTGCTATGTGGCGCTGTGCCTTTTGATGTGCGGCATTATCCTGCCTCTTCAGTTTTTCATGTATGGCGCTCTGAACAGCAGTATCATCATCTATTTCTTTGGCTCGGTGTTCCTCTGTGCGCTTCACGAAAAGAGGGCGACCCGTTATATGTTGATCGCCTTTGCCATTGTGTCGGGCGAAGCTTCTTTTGTGGTGTCCTGGCTGCATCCGGAGTGGGTGACCAACATCGATGCCGAAACCACGTTTATCGATTATTGCGCCACTTATCTGGTGCTGTCCATTTGCCTTGGTGCGACGACTTCGTATTTGCTGGAACTTTATGCCTTGAACCAGAAAGACAAGGACGAACTTCTGGAGAAACTGCGGTATCTGGCCGAAAAGGATCCACTGACCGATTTGTACAACCGTCGCCATTTTATTGACTACCTGTCGAAAACGGTATGGCATGATCGCAAGGATGGCTATTACGTGTACATGTACGACATCGATAACTTCAAGAAGATTAACGATACTTACGGCCATCCTTTTGGCGATATGGTGTTGCGCGGTGTTGCGACTATTGGGCGCAGCGTCGAGGATGCCAGCAAGGGGGAATGCGCTGTTCGTTATGGTGGCGAGGAGTTTATCCAGCTGATCCGCGCCAGTTCCATGGAAATGGCCTTTGCCAAGGCGGAATATATCCGCACCCAGGTCCGTGGAATTGCCTATGCCGACAAGCCCGAGATGGTAATATCCATCAGCGGCGGTTTGGTCTGTTGCGGCGATGAAGCCTTTGAAAGTCAGAATAAGATTTTGAGTGGGGTAGACGCCTTGTTGTACAAGGCTAAAGCTAACGGAAAAAATCAGATCTGCAAGGAATAAAAGTCTTGCTTTAAATATGAAAAAAGTCCGAGTCTATGAACTGACCCCAAAAAGTTGGACAGTTTAAAGTTAGGATAAAACTGAGTTATGAGTCCGGTATTGTACCGGACTCATTCCTTTTAGGCGCAGTTTTATCCGATCATTGTTATAGTACTCGATGTATTTCTTGAGTTCTTG
>JAZLKH010000117.1:0-11628 GCA_045597545.1 Fibrobacter sp. | reverse complement strand
GGCGGCATACTGGGAAACCAGTTCGAAGTTGGCACGGATGGGCGCCTGGAACTGCTTAAGCTTTCCGGGTAGACTCTGCTCCGGGGAGAGGGTCTTCATTAGCGGTTTTGCATACGGATCCGGGGTAATTGTCTTGCGCGCGCGTGCCATGGTTCAAAAATACATTTATTTCAGGAAACCCGGTAAAAAAGAAGCCCCCCAAAAAAAAGAAACTGAACGGGCGAAAATTCTATATGATATGTGATGAATTATATAGGGAAGGCTTGCTAGCTGCCAAATGTTTGAATAATTAGAAAAATGATGCGAAATATTGCTTTGTATTGACATTTTCCCTTTTTTTTGTATATTCCCTTTTACATAGTCTGTCATGGAGCGTATATGAAGAAAATAACCGCATCTCTGTTTTGCGCCGCATTAGCTACCGCATTCGTAGCCTGTTCTGATTCCAGTTCCACAGCAGCATCTGGTGCTGTTCCGGGGAATACGTCTGCTATTTTGCAACCTTCGGACTGCGCCAGGATCATGAAGGTCTTGCCGGTGCAGCCGAGTTTCGCATATACGATGGAATTCGATGGGGATGTGTGCATGGTGACCCCGGCCACACAGGATACTGCGGAAATCCTTCAGTACTTTGAAACCCTGTATGCGGCAGGAGAAGCTATAGGAGGATATTCATATAAAGACCTACGTGCTGGGTATTTGGAATATGAAGTCGAACAAACTGTAGTATTTCGTTACAGGCGCCCCTCCGTGACCAATGAGTTCTCCTTTGAGTTGGAAAATGATTGCGGGAATGCGGTGCGTGTAGCCAATATTCCCGAAAAGGATTCCCTTTGGGTCGGTTCTAGTGAATGCGTTTTGTATTCGGATAATGAGTACGATCTAAGGATTACGCAGGCTCAGCTGAACGAAAAGATGGCTTATCTGACAAATTCTGGATGGACCATGCTTTCTAGCTGCCCCTTTGAAGGGGGTGGTGTTGACATCTGTTTCCAAAAGCAAATCGACGATTACGTATTTGCTGTTGGCTACGAAACCGATGAAGATGGGCTGTTGTTAGGTGTAGACGTCGTTTTTGATTACGAAAAAATTCAGTAGAATTTGAACTCCATACCAGATTCCTGGGCGACCTGTTGCTTAGCAAGGGTCGTCTTTTCTTTTTGAATTGAACTATTGAATACTCAGGCTTTCTCGAACCGAGATTTTTTCCTTGCCGATGAGCTTGTTCAACTTGCAGCGGAACAGGGGAATGGCGGCGACGGTAACGGCGATAATGATGGGAAATACCAGGTAAGTGATGCCGGACTTGTCCAGCTGGGTTTTGAAGATGACGCGCAGAATCAGCAGGCACCACCAGTGAACGGCGAGGATGACGAGGGCGTTGCGGGAGATGTTACGGAGAACGCCTTTGATGATTGATGCGGGCTTTGCGATAAGGGCCGCGGCCTTAGAAGAGGCTGCGTCGCTGGGAAGGCGCGAAAAAAGAATGAAGGATGAAATCAGGCCAAGGATTCCTGTGACGGATGTGCCGATGAAGGTGAAAAAACTTTTCCCCAGGTCGTTGTTCATGATGCTGTAATAGGGATTGGCGTCTTCTAGGTAACCGTACAGGGCGAAGGCGGCAATTGCCAAGGGAATGAGAGTGGCGTCGCTTTTTGTCTGCAGGAATTTGATGAAGTCCTTGCACAGAAAGCCGATGGCGAAAAATGCCAGGGCGGTCAGGTCGCGCTCGATGCCTAGGGGCAGGCGGATGTGGCTTTTGTAAAGCGTCCAGCCAAGGGCGAGGCTGAGGGCTGCGGAGAGGGCGATGATGACACGGGAATGGACGCTTGGGATGAAGCTTGCGACTTTATGCAGCCCATAGAACATCAGGCTGATGGAATAGAGCGTGAACACGAACCAGATGGGGCCCGATCCGATGGAGGATTTTCCGGCGACGAAGATTTTTGCCAGGTTCCAGTAGATGTAATCGCCCAGGCTTTCGATGGTGGGGCGGATGTTCATTACCGACATTTTGGGGGCTTTCGGAAACCAGTCAAAATTCCATACCACGGGATCCAGCAGCAGGAAAATTACAGATAAAATAATGTACGGGAACAGCAGGGCTTTTGTCTTGTGAATGGCGTAGCCTTTAAATTCTGGGAAGCGCCTGGTGCTAAAAAGAACGCCGGAGATAAAGAAAAATGCCGTCATGCGAAATTCGCTGGCGTGGATCATTCCCATATCGATGCACTTGAAGGATTGTTCGATATGAAATAGGCATACCAGCAGCAAGACGAATCCCTTGTACTCGTCTATCCAATCGATGCGAGTTGCTTTTTCCATTTTTTTTAAGTCATTGCAAGGCCTGTAGGTCCATGGCGATTAAGAGAAGAATATAGCAAAATGCTTTAGATTGCTTCGTCGTTTCACTCCTCGCAAAGACAATTCCCCTTTATTGAAAATTACCTGTTTCTTCTTCTATTGTGGTGAATCCGCCGTGGCCCGGGAATACGATGGTCTCCTTGGGCAGTGTCAAAAGCTTGCTCTTGATTCCGCTGACCAGGGCGTCGTCGTCACCGCCGAAAAGATCGCTGCGTCCGCGTCCCCCTGCGAAAAGGATGTCGCCGGAGAACAGTAGGGGTGGTGTTGAGCCTGCGTCCTGTCCGTTGAAAATGACGTTGCCTGGTTTTTCGCAGTAAAGGGCGATTCCTCCGGGGGAGTGGCCGGCGATGTGTAGAACCTGCATCGCAATTTCGTCGTCGCGGTCGCCTATGCGAATGGTGTCTCCCTCGGCAAGAAAATCTTCGATGGCGGGGGCGGGCTCGTCGCAGGGAAGGCCGTACATTTCGCTCTGCTCCTCTTGCAGGTCCAGCAGGAAAATGTCTTCTTCGTGGGCCTCGGCCTTTACGCCGAAGGTGCGTTCCACAAAGGCGTTTCCCAGAACGTGATCCAGGTGCAGGTGGGTGTTTACCACGCGACGCACGGTGATGTTGTTCTCGCGGATGAACTGCTTCAGTTTTTCCTGTTCCGCGGTAGAGGAAACGCTGGGGTCGATGAGGATTCCGTCGCCGTTTTTATTCCAGAGGATAAAGGCGTTGACGCCGAAGGGGTTGACTGTGAAGACTTTTATCTGCATAGCGAAAATATAGGCCTTTTAGCGTTATTTTTGTGAGCTCGGTGCAAATAAGCGCTCATTTTTGCTCTTCTATTTTTTTATATTGAATTTACCCCCGTATATGCGGGTCTAACGTATCGTTGTTTAATTAAACCCCTGGATATTATTATGGAAATAAATAAGGACATCGCCGACCTCGAATCGGCTGAAAATCGCAGGCGCAAGGCGAAGAAATTCCTCTTGTGCTATCACAACTTCAATGTGAAGAACTGCAAGAGAGCTTCTGTGGAAATCCGTAAGATTGCGGAAGCGGTGGGTTCCCCCATCTCTATCGCCGTGGTTCCTTCCATTGGTGGTGTTCCCGAATCCGAAGCGGAATTTTTCCGTGATCAGATTGAACAGTTCATCAAGGATGGCTACGAGGTGATTCTTCATGGTGCTCGTCATCGTGCAGACCTGTTCGTGAACCGTTCCTTCTTTGGCCGGGTGGCTCTTTGGCTGTCCCGCAACGGCGCTGAATTTGCCGGCCTCAACAAGAAGATTTCCCAGTCCCTGCTGGAACGTGGCATCGCCCTTTGGAATGCCCATGGTCTTGGCAAGGCTTCGGGCTTTGTTCCGCCGGTCTGGATCGACAACAAGTATCTGCGTCACCAGGCTCTGGAACACTTCGACAATTACGAAGACATGACCTTCATCTACAAGAAGAAGAGTAACGGTGTCAAGGTCATCGGTTCGCCCCTGTTCACGTTCTCCGTTGTGCCCAAGATCCTGTTGGGAACTTACATGGCTATCGCCTGCATCGTGTTCTGGCTGCCCTTTGGAACGCCTCGCCTGGTATTCCACAGCGAAGACTTCAGAATCCTCGGTGGCAAGCGTGTGCTGAGCATGGCTCGCTATGCTGCGGTGATGCGCGACAACATCATGTACAAGGACCTGTAACCGACAGGCTCAAAGTTACGATTCGTATTTGTGCTCCCTCGCATTATTTTTTCTTTTTTTTCAACTATCGTTTTTATTTGAGAATCTAACGAATGATTTTAAATAAATTCCTTGCTCGCACTGAGTACGACTCCTACGAGGATTTGTACCAGAACTTTAAGTTGACCATACCCGACGACTTCAATTTCGCATACGATGTCGTCGATGAGTATGCAAAGAACGAACCTAAGCGCGAAGCTTTGGTTTGGTGTGACGATAATGACGAAAGTCATATTTTCACCTTTAAGGATTTGTCCCGCGCCTCCCAGCGTACGGCGAACTTCCTTGTAAACTGTGGAATCAAGAAGGGCGACCGCGTGATGCTCATTTTGCGCCGCCGCTATGAATTCTGGTTCTTCTTGCTGGCCCTCCACCGTATCGGCGCCATCGCTATTCCGGCAACCAACATGCTCTCTGCACACGATCTGGAATACCGCTTTGATGCCGCCGAAGTAAAGATGGTTGTCACCTATGACGATCCCGCTCTCCAGAAGGAAGTGGAAACCGCACAGGAAAAATGTTCCTCCGTTGAAAAGCTGGTGACTGTTGGCCAGCCTCGTCAGGAGTGGATCAGCTTCTACGACGATTACGAAATTTGCCCCCCTGTATTTGAACGCCCCACTGGCGAGGCCGCAATCAAGAATGACGACATCATGATCGTTTACTTTACCAGCGGCACCAGCAGCAACCCGAAAATGGTTGCCCATACCTTTACCTACCCCCTGGGTCACATCGTTACCGCCAAGTACTGGCAGAACGTTGTGGACGGAGGCCGCCACCTGACCGTTGCAGAGACCGGCTGGGCCAAGGCTTTGTGGGGTAAGATCTACGGCCAGTGGATTGCTGGCTCTGCCGTCTTTACCTACGACATGAAGGTTTTCATTCCGGGTAAGCTTTTGGAGAAGATGGCTGAATATAAGGTGACCTCCTTCTGTGCTCCCCCTACGGCCTACCGTGCCTTGCTGCTGCTGGATATCGGCAAGTACGATCTGTCCAGCTTGACTTACTGCGTTACCGCGGGCGAGGCCCTTAGCTCCGACATTTTCAACAAGTGGTATGAGAAGACCGGACACAAGCTTCGCGAAGGTTACGGTCAGACCGAACTGACCTTGACGACGGGTAATTTCCCCTGGATGGAACCGCGCCCGGGTTCCATGGGTAAGCCCGCTCCTGGTTACAAGATGGATATCGTCAATGGCGAGGGGAAGTCCTGCGAACCCGAGGAAGTTGGCGAAATTATTATCAAGAT
This sequence comes from Fibrobacter sp., assembly GCA_045597545.1. Classification (GTDB taxonomy): domain Bacteria; phylum Fibrobacterota; class Fibrobacteria; order Fibrobacterales; family Fibrobacteraceae; genus Fibrobacter. The sequence continues at coordinate 6,304 of JAZLKH010000117.1, read as the reverse complement.
CGAAGAAGGTCGCCCCTTTGGCATGTTCGGCGGTTATTACCGCGATGCGGAACGTACCGAGAAGGTTTTCGAAGGTGGTGTCTACCATACGGGCGATACCGCGTGGCGTGACAATGATGGCTACTTCTGGTTCGTGGGCCGTACCGACGACTTGATCAAGAGCTCCGGCTACCGCATCAGCCCCTTCGAGGTGGAAGAAGTTCTGCACCAGCACCCGGCCGTTCTTGAAGTGGCCGTGACCGGCGTGGAGGATGCATCCCGCGGACAGGCCGTGAAGGCCACCATCGTGCTGCAGAAGGGTTACGAGGCCTCCAAGGAATTGGCCAAGGAAATTCAGCTGTTCACCAAGAAGGTGGCTGCGGCTTACAAGAGCCCCCGCTTCATCGACTTCGTGGAAGAGCTGCCCAAGACCATTAGCGGCAAGATTCGCCGAGCCACCATCCGCGACAACGACAAGGCCGCTTCCGACGCTGCTGCAGATGCGAAGTCTGCATCGGAGGCTAGTGCCGCTGCCGCTACAGCGGAGAGTGCCTCCGAAAATTCCGCTCAGGAATCTGCGGGCTCCGAGGAAAAGGCTTAGTCGCAAAAAACAAAACACAACTGATAAATAGGCTAAGATGTCAAGAAGAAGAGTTGTTATTACTGGTATGGGTGCTGTGACACCCGTTGGAAAGAATGTCCCCGAGCTCTGGGCTGCTATCAAGCAGGAGAAGTGTGGCGTAGGCCCCATCACCTTGTTTGATGCCAGCGAATGCCCGGTGAAGATCGCTGCCGAAGTCAAGGACTTCAAGCCCGAGGAACACGGCATCGACTCCAAGGATGCTAGCCGCATGGCTCGTTTTACCCAGTTCCTGCTGGCGGCCGCCAACGAGGCGGTAGCCGATGCGAAGCTGGGCGAAGGTGAGCTTCACGCCGATACCACCGGTATCGTTGCGGGTTGCGGCCTTGGCGGCATGGATGTGATTGACGACACCTTTAGCCAGTATATGGCTCGCGGCAAGCGCAGGGTTTCTCCCCTGGCCATGCCGGAACTGATTTCTAACGAAGGCGCCGCCAACGTTTCTATCGCTCTTGGCATTACTGGCTGTGCATGGACGGTTGCGACCGCTTGTGCCTCCGGCACCGACGCCCTTGGCGTGGCACTGGATGCAGTGCGCAGCGGTCGCCTGGACATCTGCCTTGCAGGTGGTTCCGAAAGCGGCATTACCGAATATTCCATCAAGGCCTTCGCAGGTATGCATGCCTTGACGGACAAGTTCAACGACTGCCCCGAAAAGGCCAGCCGCCCCTTTGACAAGGATCGTTCCGGCTTCATCATGGGTGAAGGCGGCGCTATCCTCGTTCTCGAGGAACTGGAACACGCCAAGGCACGTGGCGCCAGGATCTATGCGGAACTTGCCGGTTACGGCGCCTCTGCCGATGCCTATCACATCACCAGCCCCAAGCCTACTGGCGAAGGCTGCGCCGCTGCCTTTATGCGCGCCATGAAGGACGCCGGCGTCACCCCCGCGGACATTGACTACTACAATGCCCACGGAACCTCCACCCACCTGAACGACCTGACCGAAACCGCTATGCTGAAAATCGCCCTCGGCGAAGAACGTGCTCGCCAGATTAAGGTTTCCAGCACCAAGAGCATGACCGGTCACTGCGTGGGTGCCGCCGGTACCTGCGAAGCGATCATCAGCGTAATGGCTATCCGCGATTCCTTCTTCCCGGCTACCATCAACCTGGATACTCCGGATCCGGAATGCGACCTGGATTACGTTCCCAACAAGGGCGTGGCAGGTAACATCGACTGCGCCGCCTCGGCCTCCCTTGGCTTTGGCGGTCACAACGGTGTGGTGATTATCAAGAAGTTCGCTGAATAAGTCGGTTGAATAAACGCCGGGTAAGAACGCGTTGAAATTAAGATAGGCGGCCTGATATAGGTCGCCTATTATCTTTCAAATGCCTGGCTTTGCTTTGAACGCGGGGTACGAAGACCTTTGATTTGTTTTGACATAAAATGATATTTGGTGAATATATATTATGAACGTTTTTTTTCTATCAAATTAAATTCAAAGGCTGTTCTTTCGCAAAAATTGCACGCGTGTTCTGATGTTTATGACCATCCGCAATCAAACTGCGGTCAAGCGGGGGTCAGTTCAAGCGCAAATTTGCCCAAAACTGCCTAAATGTAAACTTGGGTGAATATACCGGAGCAAAGTACACCATGCGACCGGAGTAATGGAAACCGGCGTACCGGTCAATTGGAAACCGCGTCTCTGAAAACGCAGTCGACTCTCATTTAGTGATTTGCTTATGGCTGGATAAGACCAGCATCTCGCATTCGCATATACATTGTGCCTTTGGATATACTTGCTTGCGAATGGCTCGCGCGAACAAGCTTAAGAATCCCGCGTTGCCCAACATTCTGAATTGAGCATAAAAATAGAACTATCAAAACGGTTTCCTAAATGTCGGAATTGCGGTTTCCTCTATCCCGGACTGGCGTTTTTTTTCTTGCCGGAATACTCATTTGGGGCGACATTTGGGTAGAATTTAAACATTGAGGGTAAACAGTGTCTTTAATAAAATTCTAACGGAAGGTCAATCTCCTTATCAACTTTCACCTAACTCATGTTCCATAAAGATCAAATAATATTGAAATTTATTTTTTCAAATTTGATAAAATAAAAGATGGGGATGGAATGACTTTAACTGTTTCAGGTATAATCGTCGGAAAAAGAAGATTGAGCTCTTCATCTTCGTGCGTCTGGATAAGAATCATAAACGAATGAGTCTTACCTTTTGAAGCATTTTTTAAAAGCGATATAGCCTCTTCCAAAGATTCATTTTTCTTCTGTATTTTCAGCGGAATAACTTTTTTATTTTTGTCGTCATTTATTAAGCCGTCAATCCCCTTGTTTCTCTGTACGGGAATAGCATTGTACGCTTTTAATAAAGCGTTCTCATCTTCGGTCTTCGTTTGATAACACTCAATACCATTGTTTAACAAATGGGATTCAGAAATTTTCATTTCCTTTAATCTTTTTTCCGCAAGCTTGATTGCGTCAGGGTTTTTATCAATACCAATAAAGTTTCTATTCATGGACTTTGCAGCAACGCATGTAGAACCACTTCCACAGAACGGGTCTAAAATCAAATCCCCCTCATCTGTTGCTATAGAAAGAATTTTTTGAAGCAGAATGACAGGTTTTTGCGTCGGATAACCGCATCGCTCCGTAGCCTTTGGATTAAGGAAGGGTATTTCCCAAACATCGGATAATGGCACACCTTTTTTTTCTTTTACTTTTACAGCTTGTCCATCTTCATCCGTTTTGTAAACAGTTTTTCCTTTTCCGTCTCTAACCCTCTCTTGTAGAATTTGGTCTACATTTGTTGTTGCGGAATACTCTGTATAAAGCGTATTGAACTTGAAATCGGCAGTTTTTGAATAGAAAAAGATAACTTGATGAGAGTTCAACAATCCTTTTTTGGAATTCGACCATCTTTTATACGACCAAATAATTTCGCTTTGAAAATTATTTTTTCCAAATACCTCGTCTAAAAGAACTCTTAGGTGATGTGACGCTGTCTTATCACAATGAAGGAATACGCTTCCCGTTTTCTTTAAGACTCGTTTACTTTCAATCAAGACATTTTTTATTTCGCTCAAGTAATCTTCTAAAGTATTGTATATGTCGTCAAATGAGAACACTGACGAATCATCTCTCGAAAGCAGTTTGTGCGTTCGTTGCGTGAAAAATGGGGGGTCCATATACACAGCATCAACAGACTCATCCTTAAGTTTAGTGAAATAACTTAAGCAATTTTCATTAACGACTACGTTTTTGAAATTAGTCATTAGGCACCTTTTCTTTGGCAATGCTTTCCAAGATACGTTTTAAATCTACACCGGTATATTCTTTAAGAAACCGCCAAGCTTCCTCACCAGCATAATACTCTCCATTTACACCCCTGTACAGAGTCCTTAAAGTATCTTGAATTCTTTTAGCCTGTTCTCTTTGCGGACTAAAAAACATGAGCCTAATAGGTTTGTAACCATAGCTTTGAACTGCTTGCACTCTCGTATGTTCTTTCGTTATATGATCACCGTCAGTCGTAGCATCTTTCCATTTTATTTCAAAAGCATCTGTGCCACACAAAAAATCGATTTCAAATGTTTTCGGTTTTGCGCCATTTCTGTTATCTATTTTCGTTTTCTGACCTTCTGGATGTTTGTATTTTAAACAAAGAGTTGTAGCTTCTTCCAAAAATGATCCCGCGTACTTATACAAAAAACGGCCTTTATTTTGGTACACATCAATTTTGTTGCCTTCCTCATTAGTAATGCCCAATACACGATAAATAAGGTAATGAGACTTATTGTCTTGTTCCATTTCTTCAACACGGTCTTTGATTTTTTTTGTCAAATCCTCAGAGTATTTGTTTGCCAAATCCCTTATACTTTCTTTCAATTTTTTCATAGTATACCTGCAAGTTTCTACTGCGTTTGAAATTTTAAATTTTTGTTATACGGTATGAAGATAAAAAAAGAAAATGAATGATTATTGTCAAAAAAAACAAGTATCCCCAAAATAGGGGATTTTATATAGGAAAAGAAAGGTTCAATAATAGATAAATACAAAATATTTGTTTTCAACAAGAAAGGGTTAACTGAATTGAAAACTTTCGAGGCTGCCCTTTTATTTCACTTTCTTGCAGTGGAGTTTCAGCCTTTTGATGACCCGATCATAATGGACGACGACACTGCTAACGATGCCTCCTAAAATGGTTACCCCGACCTTTAGCCGGGATAACTTGATTCTTCTTAGCGTTATTTTATGCCATCAGAACAGATGTCCGGAAAGCACCTTCTTTTCCTTGGGCGGGAGACACTGTATTTTTTGAATGTTTATGACCATCCGCAATCAAACTGCGGTCAAGCGGGGGCAGTTCAAACGCAAATTTGCCCAAAACCGCCTAAATGTAAACTTGGGGCAATATTTGGGTGGGATTTAAACATTGAGGGTAAACAGTGTCACGTTCACATTGCTGGGGAACTAAAATTCAACTGGCTTGACTTTGACGTTACACGCTTCTATAGTCGCGCAGGCATTGGCGTGCTGCTTGTTTTTGAGAAAGAAAAAGGCGAGTGTAAAACGGAAACCTCCCTTACTGCCCACGCATCTATTAATCCCGAAGCGTTATGCTCCGAGCGGTTTTTTATGCTTTTTTTTCTGGGGCCTGGGGCCTCGTGCCTGGAACCTTATTCCTTCACGCTCCAGGTGGTGCCTTCCTTGCTGTCCTTGATCACGATGTTCATGGCGGCAAGTTCGTCGCGGATGCGGTCGCTTTCGGCCCAGTTCTTGTTGGCGCGTGCTTCCTTGCGGAGGGCGAGAAGTTCTTCTACCTTGGCGACGTCAACGCCTGCGGCGCTTTCGTCAGCCTTCTTCTTGTAATCCTGGCGGGGTTCGTCCAGCTTCAGGCCAAAGACCTTGTCCATGTCCAGAACGAGGGCAGCCTTTTCGCCGTCATCGATGTCGGACTTCAGCATGGTATTGAGGATACCGAGAGCGCGGGGCATGTTCAGGTCGTCGCCGATGGCGGTCTTGAATTCTTCCTGGAAGGCCTTGGCGGCTTCGCTTGTAATTGCAGTTGCCTTGCCGATGAGGGCGTCGGTCTTCTTGTGAAGGCTCTTGAGACCTTCCTTGGCGCCTTCCAGAGCTTCCCAGGTGAAGTTCAGGTAGTTGCGGTAGTGGCTGCCCACTGCGAAGAAGCGGTAGTCCAGCGGATTGAAGCCGCGATCCACCAGCAGGTCGACGGTGAGAAATTCGCCGCTGGACTTGCTCATCTTGCCGAATGTGGTGGCGGTGGTGCCGTCTTCCAGCTTTTCTTCGCTGGCGGTACGCAGGAATTCACCATGCATCCAGAAGCGGCTGAACTGAACGCCGTTAGCGCATTCGCTCTGAGCAATTTCGTTAGTGTGGTGCACACGGATGTGGTCGGTACCGCCGCAGTGAATGTCCAAAGTTGGGCCGTTGTACTTCATGGCCATGGCGGAGCATTCCACATGCCAGCCCGGGAAACCTACGCCCCAGGGGGAATCCCATTCCATGGCGCGCTTCTTGTCGGTGGGGCTGAACTTCCAGAGGGCGAAGTCGGTAGCGGCACGCTTTTCGCCCATGTCGATACGGCTACCCTTGCGGAGGTTTTCAACATCCAGGCGGGCGAAGTCGGCGTAACGGGGGAACTTGAGGCTGTCGAAATAGATGCCGTCGGAAGTGCGGTAGGTAAAGCCCTTTTCTTCCAAAGTCTT
>JAZLKH010000116.1:0-19029 GCA_045597545.1 Fibrobacter sp. | reverse complement strand
AAAAGTCGCCCAACTGGTCACCTGCCAGGCAAGAGTTGCCAGTTAACTTGTATGTGTAAGGTTTGTCGCCGGGGAATCCCGCGCCGGTAACTGCTGGGCGATAGGGCATCTCCAGGCAGTCGGGCATGTGAGCGCTGATGGATACGTTCAAGACGGCGATGTCCATCTCGTTGTGGACGATGTCGCCAACGGAGGCCACCAGTTCTCCAGTCTGCCAGCCTACAGCTTCTCCGGGTTCCATGATAACTTGCAGATGGGGGTAGCGTTCGTGGAAACCGTTGAGGATTCGCACCAGTTCTTCGCGGTGGTAGTCCTTGCGGGTAATGTGGTGACCACCGCCGAAGTTGACCCATTTCATCTGGGAAAGATACTTGCCGAAGCGCTGCTCGAAGGCGGCGAGCACACCTTCCAGGGCGTCTGCATCCTGTTCGCAGAGGGCGTGAAAGTGCAATCCTTCGATGCCTTCCAAAAGCTCCGGTTTAAATTCCGCCTCGGTAACGCCCAGTCGGCTGAACTTGCCGCAGGGGTTGTACAGGTCCGTCTCTACGGTGGAGTACTGCGGATTGACGCGAATACCTGCGCTGACTCCAGCCATGAGGGTCTTTTCCTTGAACCGCTTCCATTGGCTAAAACTGTTGAAGGTGATGTGGCCGGCGCAGCTCAAAATCTCGTCGATCTCATCGTCGTCGTATACGGGGGCGAAAACGTGGACTTCCTTGCCCATTTCTTCTTTGGCTAGTTTCGCCTCGTTTAGGCTGCTTGCCGTGGCACCCGCCAGGTACTGCCCAATCAGAGGGAAGGAGCGCCAAAAGCTGTAGCCCTTAAGGGCGCAGATAATTTTGACATTGCCGCGCTTTTGAATGTCGTCCAGAATTTCCATATTTCGACGAAGACGAGCCTCGTCCAGAACAAAACAGGGGGAGGGTACTTGAGAATAATCGAGCATAGGCCAAAGATAGCCTTTTTTTACCATGAACTAGTTCTTTTTAAAAAACCTTTAACTACATTTAAGGCGATGAAATTCTCTTGTTATAAGCATGTTTTTTTGTCGCTACTGGCATTTGCTTTCGCAGGAATGGCAAATGCGCAGACAGCAGCCCAGGTAGAAGCCCAGGTGGTAGCCACGCCTCGTGGTGCATCGACTCTTGATGACATGATTCAGGCAAAACTGGATTCCATGAACAATGTAGCTTCTGCGACAGGTTCCCGCAACTCCGATAGCTTGGCTAAGGCTCAGGCCGATAGTGTTCGAAAGCTTATCCAGGAGGGCAAGTATGTCCAGCGCGCCAGGTACGACAAGAAGAATTTTGATCATTGGAATATCGATACCACCCTTCAGAAAAATATGAAGGAAGCTCTGTTTGGCGTATGGCGCACACCCATCGTTGCCCATGGTCATGCTTTCCGCGATGCAGAACTGCGCTTTGGTATGAACGATACGCTGGTCGGCGTGACTCGTACCTATTCCGATGCAGGTCGCTATCAGATGACCGGTGAATATACCTTCAAGGCCCGTTACCGTTTCGATAGTGAACAGGCCATGGTGAGCCGCGAGGTCTTTAAGGACCGCAACGTGGTACGCTGGGACTTTATCTCCCTGTCCCTGGTGAACGACACCTTGATGTACAACTTGAACAAGTTGGAATTCAGGGACTTGAACGACAACTGGCTCAACGCCTTGCAGGGTTTTGATAATATTCCTGCTGAGGTCTATGTGCGCGACGAGAAGGGCTCTGCCGAAATGAAGAGAGCCTTTGAAAAGAACAAGCAAAAGAAGTAAGGCTTAAACTCTATGGCCTCTGCCAAGAAACGGGTTGTCGTCTGTTTTGTTATACTGACGCTGCTCGTTTTTTTATTTGCACTCTTGACTTTGGGCAGGGGTTCTGCACCTCTGGACTGGTCCGAACTGGAAATCAGGCAACTCCCGTACAAGTCTATTGGGCAAAGAGTCTTCTGGGAGATTCGCTTTCCCAGGTTGGTGGCAGCATCCCTTTCGGGTGTGGCGCTTGCGGTATCGGGGCTGAGCCTGCAAACTCTTTTTCGAAATCCCCTGGCGGGCCCCTTTGTTCTGGGAATCAGCAGCGGCGCAAGTCTTGGCGTAGCCTTGTCCCTGCTTGCAGGTTTTAGCTTTGGACATTTTGGTGTCTTGGGGGCTGCGGCGGCGGGAGCCCTTGGGGTGACCGCTGTGGTGATGTGGGTCGCCTCGCGTTTTGAACGTTCGTCGGTACTTTTGATCGTTGGATTACTCGTCGGTTACTTTATTGATTCCCTGGTCAGCATTTTGATCGCGGGCAGCAGCGCCGAAGCCTTGCGTGTGTATGTATCCTGGGGCATGGGCAGCTTTGGACGCTTGACCTATGACGGTGTGTGGCTGTTTGCCGTTGTGGTGCTTTTGGGAATTTGTCTTGTAACGGCCTCCATGAAGTTCTTGAATGCCGCGAGGTTGGGGGACGACTTTGCCCGCGGGCTTGGGGTGAATGTTCGACGTGGCCGTGGCCTTGTTCTTTTGGGGGCGTCGCTATTGGCTGCCGCCAGTACGGCTTACTGCGGTCCGGTGGCCTTTGTGGGAATTGCCGTGCCTCACTTGGCCTATATGATTTTTGGAACGTCAAATCATCGCGTACTTCTGCCGGGCGCTAGTTTGTGCGGAATTACGCTTTGCCTTGCGGCCTCCCTGTTTTCGACGGTGCCGCTGAATGCCATGCTCAGTCTTGTTGGTGTACCTGTAATCCTTTGGGTGATTATCCGAGGGGGGAGGGGACGATCATGAGTTTAATGATTTGCAAGGGTCTGGTAATAGGTTATGGTTCCAATAGGCATGCCGCCGATATGGGCTGCGGCGTGGCGCCCTTCGATTTTGAACTGGGTAAAGGCGAAGTGGTTGCTCTGATGGGGGCCAACGGCTGCGGTAAGAGTACCCTGTTGAAAACCCTGGCGGGTCGGATTCCTCCCATAGATGGAAAAGTGAAAATTCGCGATAGAAACATTAAGGAATGGAATCCTCGGGAATTGGCAAGGAACGTGGCCTATATTTCCATGAGTTGCGCCGTTCCCGATCGGATGACGGTGCGGGAGTTCGCAAGTCTTGGCCGCATGCCTTATGCTGGAACCTTGGACGGTCGTACCGCCGAAGACGAGCGGATTGTGGATGAGTCCCTTACGCTGCTGAACTTGCAGAATTTTGCGGATCGTCAGGTGAGGGAACTGAGCGATGGGGAGCGCAGCCGTGTGTACTTGGCCGAGGCCCTGGCGCAGCAGGTGAATGTGCTCTTGCTGGATGAACCCAACGCCTTTTTGGACATTCCCCATAGCCACGCCCTGTTCAAGTTGTTAAGACGCCTGGCTGCAGAAAGGGAAATGGGAATTCTTGTGTCTACTCACTCCTTGGAATATGCGTTGCGCTACAGCGACCGCCTGATGGTTGTTGACAAGGGCGTGGCGAAGGTGGCTGCTGCGGCTGAAGCACGCCGTCAAGGCATTTTAAAGTGGACCGAAGCGGATGTATAGAATTTTTCTGATTGCCCTTTGCCTTGAGCTGATAAGCTGCGCCGGTAACCATGTAGAAAAGGCTCTGGTTGAAAATTCCTCGGTGATGCAGGATGAGGTTGCGCCAGCGGCTGGCAGACATTTCTTTTGGAAGGTCTCTGATGAAAATTCCAGCGTGTGGGTACTGGGAAGCGTTCACTTTGCAGACTCCAGCTTCTATCCCTTGGATAGCGTTATCGAAACGGCCTTTGTAAACGCCGAGGAACTGGCCGTAGAAATAGACATCAGCGACGATTCTGTAAGCGGAGAAATCTCGGCAAAGTCCATGCAGCAGGGAATTTTGCCCGGTGGACAAACCTTGAATGAAATCTTGCCGCGTCCTCTGTGGAACTCACTGGATAGCCTTTGCTCCGCCTGGAATTTCCCGGTGCAGATGTTAATGCGCTTGCGGCCCTGGTTTGCGGCTACCACTCTGAGCGTCGTTGCCATTCAGCGGGCCGGTGTGGATCCCAGCTACGGTGTAGATGCGGTCTTGCTTGACAGGGCGGCGACCGATGGCAAGGCTATTGTCAGCCTGGAAACTTCCGATGAACAGGTGGGGGCCCTGGCCGATTCCGATGATTCTGATTCCGCCGGCGTATACTACCTAAAGTCGACACTTCGCGAAATCTCGCAGCTGGATTCCATGGTGACTCGGATGATGCGCGCCTGGAAGACCGGGGACGAGGAACTTCTGCGCCAGGTGATGAACGAAGAAGAGGCGGTCGCGGAAACCGAGTCGGAAAAAAGTATTCAGAAGAACATAGAGGATAAAGTCTACGCCAGCCGAAACGTCAAGATGGCGGAATCCATTGGCGGTTTTCTTGCCGAGGATCGCAATGTGTTTGTTGTGGTAGGTGCCGCTCACCTGACCCTGGACGACGATAACGTCATCTGCCTTTTGCAAAAGAAAGGCCTTAAGGTTGAGCGCTTTTAGAAGGTGCCCAAAAATAAACTTTAAAGGTCCTTTACCGATATGCCAAGGCGGTTCAGCCTGTTGTACAGGGCTGTTCTCAGTAGACCCAGTTTTTCGGCGGTAACGCTTACGGATCCGTTGCTTTCGCGTATCTTATCCTTAAGGAATGCGCGCTCCTGTTCCAGTTGCAACTCGCGGAAAGCCTCGTAGTTTTCTGCGGCAGGGTAGCTGGTGGAAAAATGTTCCCCTTCGCTGACCGTGGAGTTGTTCTGCGGCATTGGCGTTGTCGCGGCTCTTGTGCTAGCCGACGGGGTGTCGCTTTCTATTTGCAGGTCGTGGGCTTGCAATTGCCCCGAGTTGGTGAAGCAGAGGGCTCGCTGAATGACATTCTCCAGTTCGCGAATGTTGCCTGGCCAGTTGTGGTTGTGCAGGCGGGCCAAAGCCTCTGCGGACAGGGTGTAGGAATCGCCGACTCCCTGGTATTGCTTGATGAAGTGATTCGCCAGGTCTTCGATGTCTTCCTTGCGGTCTCGAAGCGGGGTGATGTTCAGCGGAATCACGTTGAGTCGGTAAAAGAGATCTTCGCGGAATTTCTTTTCCTTAACGGCTTGCCTCAGGTCGCGATTGGTGGCTGCGACAATTCGCACGTCTATGTGCTTGGACTTGTTGGCGCCAATGGGGCGAATCTCCTTGTTCTGCAAAACACGGAGAAGTTTTACCTGGGTGTGCAATGGCATGTCACCGATTTCGTCCAGAAAAATGGCGCCACCATCTGCGGCCTCGAACAAACCGATGCGCTCATTCTGTGCTCCAGTGAATGCGCCTCGGGTGTGTCCGAAGAGTTCACTTTCAAAGAGGTTGTCTGGAATGGCGCTGCAGTTCACGGTGATGAATTTGTCGTAAATGCAGGAGACCGCTCTTGCAATAAGTTCCTTGCCAACGCCGGTTTCTCCCTGAATCAGCACAGGGCCGGAATTCACCATAGCTCTAAGCACGGATTTGCGGAGTTGTTCCATGGCTGGGCTTTTGCCCACCAGAAGGGACATCCTTTCGTGAAAAATTTTGCGGGCTTCGATAAATTGCCGCAGCTTGGCGATCTTGCTCATCAGATGGACGCGCACCGATGCGGAACTCATACTGACATCCGCGTACTTGTTGCAGATGACGCCGTAGCGGTCCAGATTTTCGGCATAGGTGAAAATCATGGACTCTGGATATTTTTGACGAAGTTTCTCCAGGGTTCTTTCGTTTGCGTCGACAAAGGAATCCAGATCCCAAATGACAATTGGGGCGATGGAGCCGCAATCGGTGCTAAAGAACGCCTCAGTGGAATCATAGACATTTACATCGTAATTCACAGAGGAAAGAACGTCCTGGATAAACGAGGACGTAGAAGTTTCCCTTGTGAAAAAATCGATGAGCATATATGAGCTGTGAGTTATGGGTGGTGAGCAATGAGCAGTGAGCAGTGAGCTAGATAATCGCGACGTTGTCGCCTACATAAACTCAGGGCACATGGCTGATAGCTGATAGCTCATAGCTCCGTTATTTGCCTAACTCTTTAGATCGTTCTGTGCCGGCAACGACCGCCTTCATGACGGTGCTGCGGAAGGCGCCTTCTTCGAGAGCGTTGATGCCTGCGATGGTGGTACCTGCAGGAGAGCAGACCATGGCGCAGAGGTCAGATGGGCTCTTACCGGACTGCTTCACCAGTTCCACGCTACCTTCGATGGTGCCCAGGGCAAGCTTCAAAGCGACATCGCGGGTGAGTCCTGCCTTAACGCCTCCGCGGGTCAGAGCTTCGATGAATTCAAACACGTAAGCCGGTGCGCTGCCAGAAAGACCGGTAACAGCGTCCATGAGGCTTTCTGCGACGCGGCAGGTAACGCCGATGTTGCCGAAGATCTTTTCTGCAGTAGCGAGAGTGGCTTCTGTAACGCCATCGGTAGCAAGGCCAACGGAGCCCTTGCCTACGGTTAGCGGCAGGTTGGGCATGACGCGGAGAACCTGATTCTTTTCGCCGAGAACTTCAGTCAATGCCTTGCGGGTAACGCCAGCCATGATGCTGATGAAGGTCTTGGAAGTCTTGATGGACTTGACTGCAGTCTTCCATTCAGAGGCTACCAGCTTAAAGATCTGCGGCTTGACGCAAAGGAAGGTGACGTCGGCCTTCTTGACGCCTTCGGCAAAGTTCTTTACGCGGACGCAGCCGAGGGCAGAAACTTCAGCGGCAGCCTTGTCGCTAGGGTCAAAGAAGAAGATGGACTTGGGGTCGTTACCGGCCTGCAGTAGGCCACGGAGAATTGCACCGCCCATATTGCCGGTGCCAGCGAAGAAAATTTTGTTAACCATAGTTCGTTGTTTTGAAAAAATGAAAATTTTCAGTTATAAATATTCCGCCTAGCTAATTTTAGTAATTCGTACTTTATAATTCATAATTAGGTAAAAATCAACTTCGTTGATTTTTACCTAACGCTGTCCTTTGCCTTTGCCAAGAAGGAAAGCAGTTCGTCGTTGGTCTTGTACTGCTTCATCCACTTGATCAGTTTGTCCATGATGCCGTTTTCGGTATCGTTCTGCATACCCTGACGAACACTCCAGATGATGTCCTGTTCGCGGAGGCTGAGCAAACGGTCTTCCTTACGGGTGCCGGACTTGAATACGTCAATGGCGGGCCAGGTGCGCTTTTCTGCCAGGCGGCGGTCCAGCACAAGTTCCATGTTACCGGTGCCCTTGAATTCTTCGAAAATCACTTCGTCCATGCGGCTGCCGGTTTCAATCAAGGCGGTACCGATAATGGTGAGGGAACCGTTCTTCTGAACCACTTCGCGGACGGGTTCGCCAAAGATGGTCTGCACAATCTGGCCGTTGGAATCCTTCTGGAAGTCACCCAGCTTGTCGGCGATCTTACGGGCGGCGCCGAAGAACTTCTTGGGGAACTGCATGGCCATGGCGTCCACACCGCCAGAAAGAATCTTGCCGGAGTGGGGGATGACCACGTTGTTTGCGCGGGCGAAGCGTGTAATGGAGTCCAGGAGCACCACTACGTCCTTCTGCTGTTCCACCAGGCGCTTGGCCTTTTCCAGAACCATGGTGGCTACGCGGGCGTGATGGTCAGGAGGTTCGTCAAAGGTGGAGGCTACCACTTCAGCCTTCAGGGCCGGGTTCTTTTCCACCAGCTTGCCTACGATTTCGCGCATTTCCGTCACTTCTTCGGGGCGTTCGTCGATGAGCAACACCATGATGACGCATTCCGGATGGTTCACGGCGATGGCGCGGGTCATGTTCTGCAGGAGGATGGTCTTACCGGTACGGGGAGGCGCGAGGATGATGGAGCGCTGACCCTTACCGATGGGGCTGAACAGGTCCATGACGCGGGTGGTCAATTCTTCCTGATCGTGTTCCAGACGGATCTTTTCGTTGGGATGAATCGGAGTCAGGTATTCGAAAGCCACACGGCGCTTGATCTTTTCGGGATCGTCAAAGTTCACCTTATCAACACGGCGCAGGGCGTAGAACTTGTCGCCATCGCCGGGCGGGCGGGCAAGACCTGCAACGGTGTCGCCAACCTTTAGGCCGAAACGGCGGATCAGGTTCTGGCTCACGTAAACGTCATCGGGACCCTGCTGGTAGTTGAATTCGGTGTTACGCAAGAAACCGTGACCCTGGGGAGTGACTTCTAGGAGGCCTTCGGCGTAAACGATGTTGTTTTCGTTTTCCAGGCTCTGGAGCAAAAGGCCCAGGGACTGCTTGCGGTAGCGGCGGAAGTCCAGGTTTTCCTTCTGGCTTGCCAGTTCCTGCAAGTCGCTCATGGTCATCTTGCGGTACTTGGCCCAGCAATCGCGAGCCTTACACCAAACTTCGGAATCCGGTTCCGGCAGCGGAACGGAGTCTTCCTGTTCCTCTTGCTGCTGGCGATTGTTGTTATTGTTGTTGCGGTTGTTCTTGTCGAACTTATTAAACTTGTTACGCTTGTCAAACTTGTTGAACTTGCCGTTCTTGTCGAAGCGCTGGCTTTGCTGCTGGCCTTCGGTATTGTCGGCGCCTTCCGCATTTGCGCTGGTTTCGGTTGCGGGCTGCGCTGCGGACGGGGCTATTGCATTGTTCGCTGCGGGTTCGTATACGGCTTGGCTTTCGTTTGCAGAGGCCGGTTCTGTGGCATTGGCTTGTACTGTTTCGACCACGAATTCTGCTGCCGGTTGCTCGGCGTGCTTGTCGGCTTTCTTTTTGCTCTTTTTCTCTTCGACTTTCTTTACTTCGGAATGATCACCTTCTGCCTTGACTGCCTTGGGACGACCGGGACGCTTAGCCTGCTTGGGCTGCTCCGGGGAGGCTTCTTGAGGGACGTCGAAGTTGATGTTGAGTTCGGCGGGAACTTCGATGCCTGTAGATTCTTGGTCTGCTAGATGGTTATTCTTTGTCGTTTTTTTTGTGGTCGCCACGTTGGAATCCTATGACTATGTGGTATGTAATGTGCTGATATAATAAAACAGGGATCCCGATAATAATGGGGAAAAATCCTGAAAATGTAATGGAAATGATTGGGCTCTCTTCGAGCTGGGCATAAGATAACTAAAAATGAGAACCTTGTCACAGAAAAATCGTTGTTTTTTTTCAAAAAAAGTTAAACTCTGCTCTGCAAAGGGTTTCAAAAAGTCTTCTTGACAGGCTTGTGACATTTTGAATAGCTATATTTTGGATGTGGATTCTCTAGAACGAGTATTTATTGCCCTGGGGACTAATCTGCCAGACCGTTCCAAGCACTTGAACGAGGGTCGAGAGATGCTTCGCAAGATTTCTGCTGGAGGCTGGAAGGAAAGCCCCATTTACGAAACCCCGCCGGTTGGACCGGAGGGGCAGGGGCCTTACTTTAACCAGGTGGTGACATTCTGGTATTCTGGAACATCGACTCGTTTGCTTAACTATTTGAAAGGTGCCGAACTTGTACTGGGGCGCAAGCCTCGCGGACACTGGAACTCCAGGGAGATCGACCTGGACTTGCTGTACTTTGGCAAGGAAGTCCGCCATGGGAGGCCCAACCTGCCACATCCGCAGATTGTTAACCGCCAGTTCGTCCTTGTGCCGCTGAATGACGTGGCTCCGGAATGGGAAGACCCCAAGATGGATACAAAGGTCAAGGACTTGTTGGCAGATCTCCTTGTCAAAGAGGAGAAAATTCCGTTCCGCGTAATCACTTCGGAGGAACCCTGATATGTTGACTGAAAAAGGAGTTCATTTTTTGGCCATCGAGGGCGTCATAGGCGTTGGCAAGACGACCCTTGCAAAGATTATCGCGGAGCGCTGGAACGCCATGTTTATCGAGGAGAACTTCGCCGAGAATCCCTTCCTGGAAAAGTTCTACCAGAATAAGGAGGCGTACGCCTTCCAGACACAGCTGTTCTTTTTGCTGGATCGCCACAAGCAGCTTCAGAATTCGGCGCTGCAGAGCGACCTGTTCCACGACCTGCTGGTGAGCGACTATACCTACGACAAGGACCAGATCTTTGCCGCCCAGAATTTGCAGGAAAGCGAATACGCCATGTACGATCAGGTTTCCCGTGCGCTGGACAAGGATATTCCTCGTCCGGACCTGGTGGTGTATTTGCAGGCTAGCGTCCCTACGCTTTTAAACAGAATCCGTGGTCGAGGTCGTGCCATGGAAAAGACCATCGAAGGCTCCTATCTACAGTCTTTGATGGACCGATATGATCATCATTTTTGGAACTATCCCTATGCTCCGGTCTTGATTATTAATACCGACCATATTGATTTTGTCCATAATGAAAATCACTTAAATCTTGTGCTGGACGCCATCAAGTCCTGCCCAAGACAAACGACTTATTTCGTTCCAGAAGGTAAATAATGCAAATCATTAAAACAATCGATTCCCTCCGTCAAGTCTTGAAGCCCTTGGCTTTGCAAGGTAAGTCCATAGGCCTCGTGCCTACCATGGGCGCACTCCATGCTGGTCATGGCGCTCTGATCAAGGAGTCGGTAAAAGATTGTGATGTAACTGTTGTCAGCGTTTTCTTGAACCCGATTCAGTTTGGCAAGAACGAGGACTTGGACAAGTACCCCAAGCGTCTCGAAGCCGATGCCCAACTGGCTCAATCCATTGGCGCTGATTTCGTCTTTGCCCCGTCGGTAGAGGAAATGTACCCCGAGGGTGATCCGCTGACTATGGTCCGCGACGAAACACTGGAAAGCATGTACTGCGGTGCCTACCGCCCCGGTCACTTCCGCGGTGTGCTGACCGTGGTTTCCAAGCTGTTCCTGATTTCCGGTGCCCATCACGCCTACTTTGGCGAAAAGGACTATCAGCAGGTGTTTCTCATCGAACGTATGGTGAAGGATTTGAATTTCGACATCCAGATTCACCGCGTAAAGATTGTTCGCGAGGAATCCGGCCTAGCCCTTTCCAGTCGAAACGAATACCTCAGCGAAGACGAGAAGATTCGTTCTCTGGGTATTAGCGTGGGCCTTAAGCAGGCCAAGGATGCATACGTTGCCGGTGAGCGCAGTGTGGCGAAAATCCGCGACATAGTGCTCAAGTCCATTCTCGCATCCCGAGGCATCGTGCAGTTTGTAGAGGTGGTGAATCAGAAGAATCTGCAGAAGTTCACCGGCATGCTGAATGCCGACGACAAGGTGGTGATTCTGGTTGCAGCCTTCTTCGGCAAGACCCGCCTCATCGACAACATCGAGTTGAACTAAAGCGAAGCAAGGGGCTTCGCCCCCTGGATTCCCAGTAAAAAAGTCCGTGCTAGCACGGACTTTTTCTTATTTCTCGGTGGCGGTATAGACGCCGTCCCATTCCTGGCCGGGGGCGACAGGGGGATTGACCTTGTAGTTTTCGCAACGTTTGATGTAGACGTGAGACGGTGTAGTCTTGCTACCCGGATCACGGTCAGGGTGGTGGGGTTCCAGGTCGAGGCACTTGGTAAACAGTTCGATAGCCTTGTCCCAGTCCATGGCCAGGTAACGTTCGCGAGCCTGTTCCCAAAGCTGTACCAGTTCGTTGAGCTGAGCCTCGTTTTCGCAACCAGCCTTTTCGATGAGTTCGAATGTCTTGACCGGCTGGCTCTTACCCACCACTCGGACTGTATCCAAGGAGCGGTAGATGAAACGCCCTTCTTCAAGGTGTTGCTGGGTATCTTCGCTAATTTGAATGTAGGCGCCGTACTGCTTTGCTGCACTTTCCAATCGGGCAGCCAGGTTCACGGCGTCACCCATCATGGTGTAGTTCTTACGCATGGTAGAACCCATGTTGCCTGTCACGATGTCGCCGGAGTTGATGCCGATTCTCATATGCATGTCGTGAACGACTTTGGGCCACTTGTTTCCTTCGCCAGCCCACTTCTTACGAAGTTCCTTAAGCTTGCGCTGCATCTTCACGGCGGAGTAGCAAGCACTCTGGGCGTGGTTTTCAAGGGGCATGGGAGCGCCGAAGAAAGCGATGATGGCGTCACCTTCGTACTTGTCCAAGGTTCCCTTGTTCTCCAGCAGGGTGTCGGTCATTTCCGTGAGGTATTCGTTTAAAAGTTCAACCAGCTTACTGGGGTCGCCGATCTTTTCGGAGAAGGTGGAGAAACTTGCAATGTCGGTAAAGTAGGCGGTAATATTGGACTTCTCGCCACCCAGGGTCGGCATAATTTCCTTGTTGACCATGTCGTCGATTAGTTCAGGGGAGATGTACTGTTTAAACACGTCGTTGATGAATCGCTTTTCTTTGTTCTCGAAGTAGAACTGGACCACCAGTGCCGTAATGTTTGTAAACAGGATTGCGAGCAATTGCTTGGAAACGCCTATGTAGAGGCCGTTTTCGAAGTAGCGGAAAGCTACGAAGGTGTAGGCCGCCATAAGCACGATAGAAATGGAGATGGAGAAGTAGCTCTTTAGGTAAAGTCCCAGGATTACGCAGAGCAAGGCCAGCAGGATGACGATGATTTGCTGGTAATGTTCCGCCAATGTGGTGATGTAGTCTTCTTCTAGGATGTTCTTGATGATGGTGGCGTGGATAAGCACTGCCGGGTAGTTTTCTTCGTGGGGACCCGGCACAAAGTCGAACAGGGCTGCGGCGGCGGATCCCAGAATGAAAATCTTACCCTGGTAGAATATGGGGTCCACGCGGTGCTTGTAGACGTCGTAGTAGGACAGGTGCTGGAAGGAACGTTGAACTTCGGGAACATTATAGCGGCCCTTGTACTTGACCTGGTAGCGGCCGAATCGGTCAATGGGAATGCGCTTCACCGGTCCGAAGCGGAGTTCCTCGCCGGGCTTAAGATTTTCGATGGCCTTGTCGTCGGTCGCTTCGATATCGCGGATGACGGCATCGGAAAGAATCACCTGGGTGGCCTTCCAACGCTTGTTGGCCTTGTCGAAGTGTACGTCCAAGTCCAGGGAAAGGTGGACGGGCTTGCCTACGGGGATGTTCTGTAGGGAATCCTCGAAGAAGTGGATCGCCTTTACGATGTAAGGTGTTATGATCGCCTCTTCCTCTTCCTCGGAATCCTCGATAACATAGCGGTCACCGGTAAATTCCTCTTCGTCGAACTTTAGGGTGAGTCCTTCACCAATGTCTAGGGACTGCCCCTTGACGACGGAGTCCAGTGTGCTGATGTTGAGATTGCGCAGGGCGTTGGAAAGGGATTCATTTAGCACCTGACCTTCGAAAATCTCGAAGGTGATGACTCCGTCCTTGGACTTGTTGGCGATAATCTTGGAGGAAATGTCGATAAAGTCCGTGGCGGCTTTCTTTTCCAGCTTTTTTTCCTTGAGCTTGTCGCGCAAGGCCAGGAACATGGGGTAGCTGAAGTTAGGGTAGGTGGTGTGGAACGTTCCCGCAGAATCGCGGTAAATGCCAAAGGGCTTGCCCACTTCGATATACTGTCCCATCTTAATTTTCAAGTTTTCTGGTTTCTGATGGAACAGGTGGAGAATGGTCATCAGCGACATGGTGGAGTAGATTCTCGTAGAATCGATACGTCCCACATCTTCTAGGGAGGGGTCCGCGGTGGGTTCTATTTCGGGGTTCGGGAATCGATAAAGCATCGAGACTCGGCGGACTACGCCATCGTTATCGGGGTAGGCGTTTACGGAACCCACAAAGGCGCCTGCCTGGGCCAGTTCCGGGAACACGTTGTCCAGAAGGTCCTTGGGTTCCACGTTGTTCAGACTGTCTACCTGGTTGTTGTTGATGACGGAACTAAAGCCGATTTCCCTAGCGCGGAACTCACTGCTGAGGGGGCGCCACTGGGACTCGTGCTTGTAGGACTTGGCGTCATCGAACATGTTGCAGACGATGGAATTCTCGCTTTCCTTAACGGCAGCCACCAACATGGAATCGTAGTTGTAGGTGGCCAAAATTTCGGGATAGAGGGAGTCCCAGGATTTTTCCGGTTCGACTCCGTTGAGCATGTTCATCACCTGGCCGGCCTTTTGCTTGCCGAAGTCTGCGTTCTTGAACAGAATATCGAAGCCGATGGCCGCAGCGCCGCCCTCGCTTAGGTTCTTGATGACGTTGGCATGAATGGAACGGTCCCATTCGTTATAGTTGCCCAATTTAGCCAGGGCCGGTTCGTCGATGTCTACGATAAGGATGCTAGGGTCGTACTGGCCAGTAGTCTTGATCTTGTCGTTGGTGGCCTGGTCTTCGTCAACACTGGTGGCTGCCTTGAAGAAAAGATCGTAAAATATGTTTTCCAGGGACTCGGCACTGTTTCGGGTGATGCCGGTAATGTTGTTCTGGGTGCTACCTAGTATAAGAATGAAGAATACGATGATGGCGGACGCGGAAAAACCGGTCGCAACCTTTTTCGTCTTTTTTTTCGAGAACTTGATTCGCATGGAGATAAAGATAACAAGTTGGAAAAATTTGTCACTTGAGTGTCAGAATTAAAGACTATATTTTATTGGTAAAATTTGGAGGAGTCTTGGCTACTCAAAAAAAGAAGACAACGAAGAAATCCACGAAGTCAAAAAAGACTTCACAGAAAACCACTGACGGGGAACAGAGCTTCGGTCTTGTTTTGACCGGGTGGTTCCTGCTGGCCGTAGGGGTGATTCTGCTGCTGGGCTGTGTGAGTTCTGTTTACAGCGGCACCCACGGTAATTGGCTTGGTCCGTACCTTGGCGCCATGATCCCCAATGCGGTCACCCTGATGTTTGGCAAGGTGTCGGTGTTGTTCTTTACAGGTTCCTTGATCTTGTGGGGGCTTGGAATTGCGTTCTCGGGGCTTCGCGGCAAGGTTGTCCGTTACGCCCTTGGTCTTACCCTGTTGTCGCTGGACTTGTCCTTTTTGCTGGCTCTCAAAAATTACGGGTTGGCTCAGGTCTCCAAGGAGGTTCTGATGCTGAACGGTGGTGTCCTGGGGCAGTTCTTTGCACAGAATATCGCCATTCCCGTATTTGGCAAGGAGTCCTGCATGGCGCCCCTGCTGATCTTGGTGGCGGCCCTGGTATTAATCTTTGTGCTGGCGTTTGGTCTGCGTCCTCGTCATTTCCATTTCATGGTACAGGGAACCGATTGGCTCAAGAAGGTCTTTGCGAAAAAGCCGGTGCTGGAACCCGAGGTGATGGAATTGGACGAGCCAGAAGAGCGTGCGGTAAGTACCCCGGCAAAGATTCGTCGTGGAGTTACCATGGACGACAATACGGTAATGCTGGAGCCCGAAGCCTTTAAGGTGCGCAGGAAGGGGAAGGTTGTTCCCTTTAACGGTCGAAATAATTGGCTCGATAGCGAGTTGAGCGTAAATGATATTCCTGATGTACCGGGAGAAGCATCCCCTGCGGTTGATAACATGGCACGCACATACGGGGGCGCAACTTTGCCCGCCTCGGCAGAGCCCACCATGGCCGCCGCAGACTCCGTAGCTGGAGAAGATCCCGAAATCGCGCGTTTGCAGGAATACCTGCGCCTAAATGAACGCAAGATGAACGCCTTGGAAATTGTGGAAGTCAAGGAAAAAATTTCTGCACTCCGTAGGGCGCGCGATCTTATCGACTGGGAAAAGCATAAGGGGCGTATGCAGGTGAAGGGTGATGTGCGCCGCGATGACGCCGCTCCTGCCGCATCTGCTGCTCCTGTAGCAACTTCCGCGGCTGCAACCGTTCCCGCCATGGCGGTTTCCGAGCCGACGATTGTCGCTGGCCGTGGCGATGAACCGACGATGGTTCCCGAACGTACCATCGATGCGGAAAGCCTTTTGGGTGGTGATGGTGCTGCCTCCGATGACACCTTTGTTCCTGAGGTCTACGGCGCCGATGGTGTAGGGGAAGATACTTTTACCGAAGCCGTTGACCAAACTTTAGGCGGCTCCTTGGATGGTACGGTTCTCGCCTCTGCTGGAACCGCCGGTGGACAGGCTGCCTCTACCATTCCGCAGCGCGATCCTACGGAAGTCTTTGACGAGTACAAGGTGCCTGCCATCAGCGACATCCTGGACGATCACGAGCCCCAGACCGCCGATTACACCGAGGAGGAATTGAACGCCATCGGCAAGATGCTTGAAGAAAAGCTGGAAAACTTTAAGGTGAAGGGCCGCGTGGTGGGTATCGAAACCGGCCCCATCATCACACGCTTTGAAATTGAACCGGGCCCGGGCGTAAAGGTTAGTGCCTTTAGCGCCTTGCAAGAAGACCTGGCCCTGGCTCTCAAGGTGAAGTCCATTCGCATTCTTGCTCCAATTCCTGGCCAGGGTGCGGTGGGTATTGAAATTCCTAATCGGAAGTCCCAGATTATTTACGGCAAGGATATCTTTGAAAGCGACTCCTTCTCGCCGTCGCCCGAAAAGATCATGGTGGCCATCGGCAAGGATATTACCGGCGTTCCCTTTGCCATGGACTTGGCCAAGGCTCCTCACTTGATGATTGCGGGTCAGACGGGTTCTGGTAAGTCCGTTTGCATCAACTCTCTGATGGCCAGTTTCCTGTTCAGCAAGACTCCCGATGAACTTCGCCTGATTCTTGTGGACCCCAAGGCTGTGGAACTTAAGATGTACGAAATCATCCCGCACCTCTTGGCTCCTGTAATTACCAAGCCCGAGGTGGCGATCCAGGCTTTGGAATGGCTGTGCTATGAAATGGATCGCCGCACCGAAGTGCTTGCCACCGCAAAGGTTCGCAATATCGGAGGCTTTAACGCCAAGTTCGAGGCGGGTGAACTCACCGACGAAATCCCCGACGAGGACAAGGGCCACAGAATGCCCTTCATCGTGGTGATTATCGATGAAATGGCAGACCTGATGATGGTTGCCGGCAAGGAAATTGAAAAGCATGTGAGCCGCCTTGCCGCAAAGGCCCGTGCCGTGGGTATTCACCTGGTGCTTGCAACCCAGCGCCCCTCTGTAAAGGTGATTACCGGTAACATCAAGGCCAACCTGCCTACGCGAATCAGCTTTAAGGTGGCTTCCCAGGTGGATGCCAGAACCGTGATGGATCACGCCGGCGCAGAAAAGTTGCTGGGCCGCGGCGATATGTTGTTCAAGGCGGTGAATGAACCTGAACCTGTCCGCGTCCATGGCGCCTTCTTGAGTGACGAAGAGGCTGAAAAGCTGGCCGACGCCTGCAGCAACCAGAATGTGTTCTATCCGCAGCTTGAATCCTTCGACGTGGCCGGGGAAGAAGGTGACGAAGACGGTGGCAACGGGGCCTTGAATGAAAAACTGGACAAGTTGCTGTTCGAGGTGGCCAAGTGGGCCATTGAATGTGGCAACGGACTTTCTACCTCTGCGGTACAGCGCCACTTTAGTGTAGGCTACAGCCGCGCAGGCAAGATCGTGGATCAGCTTTATGGCCTCGGCGTTTGCGGTCGCAGCACGGGCAACTCCAAGCCTCGTGCATTGCTCATTGGCATGGACGAACTGCTGCAGATGGAACGTTCCGGAAAACTTGGATAACTTATGATTAAAGAATACGCTCCTTCAAAGATTAATCTGTTCCTGGATGTCATTCGCAAGCGCGAAGACGGTTACCATGATTTAGGAACAGTTTTTCAGACTATTGACGCTGGCGATACGGTAAGTGCCGAAGTCCGTGGCGATGGTAAGATTGCCCTGTCTTACAATATTCCCCAGGACTATCCTCTGGAATCGGATTTGGTATACAAGGCCGCAGTGGCCCTTAAGAACAGCGCCGTTGAAAGACTGGGTGCCGTCGCAGAAGGCCTTGGCGCTGACCTCTACCTGGAAAAGGTGATGCCCCTGGGCGCAGGCCTTGGCGGTGGAAGTGCCGATGCCGCAGCGGCTCTTCGCCTGCTGAACCGCCTCTGGAACTTGAACCTGCCTGCCACAGCCCTCGAAGAAATTGGTGCAAGGCTTGGAGCCGATGTGCCCTTCCTCGTCCGCGGAGGTTCCGCTTTTGCCGAGGGTATCGGCGAAAAGCTTTCCTTTATGAAACCGCTGCAGCTGGCAGAAGGTGAATTCCTGCTGATTTGCACTCCGCTGGATTCCGTACCCACCAAGGATGCCTATGCCGGAGTCCCCAAGTCCGGACCGGACCGCTGGGAACAGTACAAGTCCAGCTGGGCTGAAAAGGGCTCTGCCGAGGCGGGTGATTCGAGCGCCTTGTCTGCATTTTGGCAATCCAGCGCCTTTAATGGTTTTGAGGCATCCGTGTTCCCCAAGCACCCCCTGGTGGAGCAGATGAAGGGTGAATTTTTGCGCCTGGGGGCCAAATGCGCCCTGATGAGCGGATCCGGAGCCTCGGTTTTTGGCGTCTTTGCCTCAAGGGAACAGGCAGAAAGTGCCGCAAGTGCCATGAAAAACATCTCAAGATACCAGGTTGTAACCCGTTTTTTCACTGGTTTTGTCCTGTAACCCTTTGAAAAAGTAGCGTTTTTACTATATTTGCGCCACCATTGGGGTATCGTCAAGTGGTAAGACAACGGATTTTGATTCCGTTATTCGTTGGTTCGAGTCCAGCTACCCCAATGAAATTTTTAATCTCAAATGGAGAAATTATGGAACTCACAAAACTCGCAGCAACCTCGAGAGTGTTAGGCAAGAGCCGTGCAAGTGCACGTCTTCGTAAGGCTGGTCAGATTCCGGCTGTCTATTATGGTAAGGGTCAGGAGTCTGTGAATATCAGCGTTAACGCTGCCGATGTTCGCAAGGTCCTCGCCCCGGGTAAGCGTTATACGCTTCTCGACCTGGAAATTGATGGCAAGGCCGGCAACGCTGCCGTAATTTACAACTACCAGAAGGATGCCCTCACTCAGGAAATCACTCACATTGACTTCCTCAAGATCGATGACTCCACCAAGGTTAAGGTTCGCGTTCCTGTTAAGCTGAACGGCCTTCCGGTTGGCGTTAAGACCCAGGGCGGTACCTTTGCTCAGCAGAACCGCTACATCAACCTCGCCGCAGTTCCGACTGCCATTCCGACCGTGATCGAAATGGACATCTCTGAATTCCCGGCTCCCACCACTTTCTACGCCAAGGACCTCAAGCTCCCCGAAGGTGTGGAACTGGCTTGCACTCCCCGCGTTGTGATCTTCAACATCACCGCTAAGCGCAAGGGTAAGGAAGACGCATAAGGATAAGCTCCTTAGCAAAATCCTAATCGGTTTTAAGTGCCGCTTCGCCTCACCG
>JAZLKH010000115.1:0-18454 GCA_045597545.1 Fibrobacter sp. | reverse complement strand
ATTATTCTCATAATTCGTACTTAATAATTCATAAATGGAAATGTTGTTGAAAAATGAAGGCCCCTTTTTGGGGCCTTTGTTTTTGCGGAATTGTTTCGCTATTTTTCAACAACATTTCCTAAAATGTGGTGGATTTTTTTGTATTCACCGAAACCCGAAGGGTTCTCGATGTAGTAGAACATGTGCTCCACCAAGGCTTCTGTGTTGAAGTCGTAAGAGGGAAGGCGCAGCAAGTAGCTTTCCATGGAATTGTCGAAGGCGAAAAGATGGGGAAGGTTCTCTGAGCCTTCCGTCATTTCCAGAAAGAGCGAGGCCACTTCATCGTTGACGCATACGTTTGTAAGGTCGTTGCCTTCGGCTTTGGCCTTTCTTGAAAGGGTGTCCAATTTCTGTTTTACCAGGGCCCTGGCATGGGCTTCTACGGCATGTTTCTCTACGGTGTGGCGAGCGATTTCCTTGTAATCCCAGGGGCTTGCAAATTCACTGTCTACGTAGGCATGCACTTTTAAGCCGGAATCTATAAGCCCCGTCAAACGGTCCTGGGACCAGGAACTGTTGTGGTAGGGCGAAAAATAGTTGACCTCGGTGATACCGCGTTTCTTTAGGAACTTACCCATTTCCACTCCAGGTTTTTTACCAAAAGTGGAGTTGAAGAACTTCCAGTTATCCTTTTTTAGGAACACTTTGGGGACGTTGATTTCGGGATGCTCCCACCACACAGCCACCGGATAGTTCACGTCGGCAAAAAAGTAAAGCAGCGAATGAACATTTTGAACAAGCAGGGTAGAAAGGATTGCCCCAATGGCGTTGGGGTAGTCCGAGAGCTTGCAGACGTTTCCGTTTCGGTCGATGAGCTGACCCGTGGAATCATTGATGCCAAGCAGAATTAATTTGAACTGGTTCGCGCCGGCAGTCTTGTATACCAGTCGCAAAAAGTCCATCTCTCGTTCACTTTCTGCGGTGAATCCGCCCCAGCTGTTACAGCGTGTCACGAAGATGAGTTCGCTGATGGGCAGTTTTCTTTCGGAGACTTCCTTATGACTAAAGTAATACTGGCGACCAGACTTGGTCAAGAGCCCCTGTTCCACTTTACTGATTAAAAATTTTCTAAGGGTATTTTGGGATACGTTGTAACGGGCAGCCAGTTCCTTACCCTGGGGCAAGGCTTGCGTGGCCTTGAGATAGCCTCTTTCGAAGTCGCTGTCAAAGTTATCGGACAATTTTTCGGTAATGGTCTGCCTGATTTGGGGCGAGTTGCTCATGGGCGGTTCGCTTCCCCAGAAGCAGCCTTTGCCTTGAATTTTGCAAATCAATTTTCCTTGGGCAAGGTCTCGAAGTGCTGCCTGTACAGTCCCTGAGGAGGCGTCAAAAGCCTTGATGATGGAACGTACGGAGGGAAGACGGTCTCCTTGCTTATGGGGCGAGTCAAGTAGGGCTTGAATGATTCTTTTTTTCACAGTCATAAAATAACAAAAAAGCCTGCGAAACTTTTGAGGTCACGCAGGCCGGGATTGTTTATGATGTCCACTTCGACCCAGGAGCCGTTGCGGTCCAGGATTTAACGATGTTGGTTCCTTGGATTTGAAGTCATGTCGTAAATGGACTTTACCCAGTTTGGGGAGTGCGCAATACCTTCAATGTGTATTTCATCAAAAGAGCCGTTCCAGCTTTGATTCAATCCAGCTTCGCCTCCGATGCGGAAGGGGGCAAGGGAGTAGCTACCGCCTGGGTTTACTTGTTCGCTGAAGTGGGATGGCTTGACCTCGTGGGTATCTACGGGCAGACCGTTGATGTATAGTGTGGCGTTGTTGTTACTGTTGACTATTACCAAGAAGAACCACTGACCCCTAGGAAGGGTTGTGGAATCTCCAAAGAAAATGGTGGAGGAGTCTTGCATGGAGACTGTTCCGAAACGTTCGCTTTCGCTGTCATAAATCCATTGTAGATTCCAAAAAGACACGTTGGGGTAGGCGGATACTTGGCTAAATAGGATTTGGTTGCTGTCGCTTGGTCCATCCCACTTAAGCCAGAGGGATAAGGTGTAATCTCCCCGAAGGAAATCTATGGTTCCTGCGTCCAGGTACTGTCCCTGCTTTAAGGTTACGCCATTTCCCACGACTCCTTCGATGATGTTGTCGTTGTAGGCGGAGGATGTGTTTCCGTTGAATAAGGGTACGAAATCATCCAGATGGAGGACGATATTCAGGAAGGCGGTTTCCTGAGGGTCTTCGTGACGGCCGAATTCCACGCCGAACATATCGTCGCCGAGTTCTGGAGGAGCGAAGCTGCCGTCGTCCCTGCGGTTTTCCATGGGAGGCAGGTAGATTCTATCGCGGTCATCGGTGGTCCTGAAGTCCAGGTGGCCTTGCGGCTTGTCGTCGCGGATGAATACGAGGGAGATGTCGCCTGGAGGAACTTCGTCAAAGGCAAAGGACCCGTCGGGGGCAATTTTTGCAGTCTTGTCGGTGCCGACGATGCGCATATAGCCGGAGCTTTCGCCGCTGACGCTGCTTTCGATATGTCTGCGGGATCCGAGAACCAGCGTATTGTTGCTGTCTACCGAAGCGTAGGCGAGGCCGCATTCATCGCCACTTTCGGCAAAGAGGATGAAGCTTGCGGAGCTGTCTACGGATAAGGCAAATTTGCCGTTGCTGTCGGACGAGACAACCACGGAATCCGTGGCGGTGGTCTGATCCCAATTATCGTAGTAGGCGACGACACGTGCGCTAGGAACTGCAGTCCCGCCAAGGTTGGTGACGATGCCTTCGATTTTTGTCGTGGCGACGGAATTGCCGATGTCGGTGACGCCGCCTGCAATGTTGTTGTCGTTTGTGTCCGAGGAGCATGCGCTTGCAAATAGCGCTGCAAAAACGCCGAGGGTGACGGCTTCAAAAATGGAACGGCCACAGGAAGAAGGCTTGCGGCTAATTTTCGCAAATAAAGATTTCTTGAAAATCATATTAAGCCTCCTTTTCTACTTTCTTGCTCATGGGGAACGCAACCACCATCAGCTCGTAAATCTTTTCGACATTAGAATCGTTTGCTGCCCGCGCGATGATTTTCTTGCGGGCCTCCTCCAAAACTTCGGTAGCGTACTTGTAGGAGCTTTCGCTCATGGATAATGTAGTAAAGGCGGCGAAACGTTCTTCTTTGGGCTTGTGCTCTACGGCTCCAATGGCATGCTGGATGTATTCGCGTCGAATCTGACGTAAAGCCATGGGCGGAATCAAAGTGGCGTCCAGCATTTGCGAGGTTTCCTCGTAACGGTTTCCTTCTTTGCGCAGAAGTCCCCATTCTTGCAAATTTTTGATGGCGTCACGGGCCTCGTCTGTGGTAATTTGCGGTTCGAGCATGCGGGCGAGCTTCATGAAGTCCCCGTTCCAGTCGGAGTTTACCGCCAGTTCGCGGATGACGGGGTAGTACCACTTGCTGAAATAGGCCTGCTCTCGCGTGGTTATGTGCGTAAACTCGATGCGTTTCCTGATTTGGACGATGCGTTCCCAGGCGGATTCCCGCTTTTCTATCTTCTCTGCCTGGTTGTACTGGACAAGTGCTTCAAAATAATCTTTTTGCAATGGCTCGAAATCCATGGCCTTGGCAATTTTTTCGATGGATTTTGGAGTCAGGTTGAACCGTCCGCGAATAACATTTAAGCAATAGGAACTACTGCTGAAGCCAGCCTTGGCTGCAAAGAAGCGGTGAGAAAATACAGCGCGCATTTTCTTTTGCTCCTCAAAATAGTCATTGAGGAACTTGCGAAAATCGTCGTAATCGTAGAGGTGTTCCAATGCCATGCTCATGTCCTTAAAATAAATAATTTTTACACGAAAATCAATTGTATAGCGCGAAAAGTAAGGTTATGTAGTTTTATTTAATTAAAAAATATTACACATTTGGAAAGATCCTCCGAAATAAATCGGAGGATCTTAGTGTTTGTGGTTGGAAACTAGTTGTAGTAGACGGTGCTTCCGTTGGGGAAGGTGACGTTCTTGCTGTAGCTATTGATGTTGCTTACCGTAGAAACCTGGCTGGTGCCTTGGATGTAGCTACCAGATGTAGTGGGCTTAAAGGCGATGTTGGAATTGCCATAGTAGCCGTTGGTGTTGAAGCTGACGTTGTAGCTGGTGCCTGCTTCGGACCTGCTCTTGCTGAAGCCAAGGAGCGTCTTGGTGGTGAGCGTTGCCGTGCCGTCGGAATCAAAGGAGCCGCCCATGCCACCGCTGATCTGGCATTCCACCACAACCACGCCGCCGCTAATGGTAAGGTCGCCGTTGGAGTCGATGCCGTCGGTATCGCCGGAGCCGGTCTTCACATAATGTACGCCGCCGGTTACTGTAAGGTGGCCGCTAGAGCTCCCCATGCCTCCGCTGAATCCACCACCGAATCCGCCGGGACGTCCGCCCCAGTTGTTGCCGCCAGTCTGGGTGCTGTTTCCGGAACCGTCGTTGCCGCCTGCCGCGTTCCAACCATCGTCGGAACCGTAGACATCGGTAATGCCGCCGCTGATGGTGATGTACCAGGCTTCAAGGCCTTCGTAGGAGTCCTTCACATAGACTGTACCGTCGTTAATGCGGAGGGTGGAATCCGCATGGACACCGTCGTTACCCTTGGCGGTAATCGTCGTAAAACCGCCGTTGAAGTCGATGTTCAAGTTGCTGTGGACGCCGTCGTCCCCGGAAGTCACCGTGTTCTCGCCGCCGTTGATGTAGACGCGGTTCTCAGAAACGATGCCTTTACCTGTAGAATTCACCTTGATGGAAGGGACGCTTACGCTGTCGGAAATCATCACGTAGTTGAAAGCCTGGATGCCGTCGTCACCAGCCTTGGTGATGTTGATGTTGCCTCCCTTGATGCTTACGATGCCCTTGCCTTCGGTAATGGTGGTGTCGCTACCGTTTACGGTGCATTCGTCGCTCTTGATGCCGTCGCCGGAAGTTGCCGCAATGGTGATGTTTCCCTTTTCGATGTCTACGAGGCCCTTGCCCTTGATGCCGTTGTTCTTGGCGGTGACATTGATGGTGGTTTCGCCGCGGAAGCGTAGGTCGTTGGAACTCTGGATGCCGTTATTGTAGTTGCCGGCCACGTTCAATGTGCCGGTTCCCTTGAAGGTCATGTCGTCCTTGGAGTAGATGGCTGCATTCGTTGTGTCGGTCTTGGTGACGCCACTGCTGTTGATGTAGGTGTGTGCCTTGGTGCGGGTGCTGCCGTCGCTTAGGGTGTTGACTGATTCGCTTTTTGCAACTACGAAGGTTTTGCTTGCCATCTGCACGTAGATGGGGGCGTCTGCGGTGTTTTCCAGAGTGAGGCCCCGGAGGTTCAGATATACACCGGAATCTGCCTTGGGAGAATAGACGCGGATCTGTGCGTCCGTACCGCTGTAGCTTCCGCTGAAGTCGTATTCGCCGGCGCAGGTAATCAGGACTTCGCCGCCGTTAATGGTGACGCAGCCATTGTCGTTGGTAAGGGTGGCGCCAGAAGCAGCATAGGTGATGACAGGTGCGTTGCCGTTGGAAACGGACTCAAAAACACTACTGGAACTCAATGCAGGTTCAGTCACGGAAGAGGAACTAGCTGGATTTACGACAACTTCCTCGACGGAACTGCTAGAAGACATCTCGCCAGGTATGATTTCTTCGTCAGCAGGCCGCTGAGGGCGAATATCTTCTTCGACAGAAGGAATCTCGGGAACAGTCTGGCTTAATCCTTCATTCCCTTCGATTAAAGTCCCGCTATGATCGAAATCGCTGCTTTCGTTTTGACTTGCAGAGTTTTCGATGCCGGGAGCGGTTGCTGAGTCATCTCCGCAGGCGGCTAACGCCAGTAGGGAAGTTGCAAGAACAATCTTAAGGTTCTGTGATTTCATATTGATATCCTTTTTGTATAACCCAAACGTCGTTTGCGGATAATTTAGAGTAAAGTCTTTAAAACACCAAGATTTTGGACCATTAGAAAATCAAAGAACGTGTAAATGCGTGTAAAAAAAAACGTTTTCCGGGACGTTTTTTTGATAGAAAAAGCTGATAAGTTCTTTTGGTTGCAGTTATGTTTATATTCAAAGTGAAGAAAAGAGGGGTTGATGAATAATATAGAACGGGTTTACGGAATTGAAACCTTTTGCGAGCCGAGTGAAAAGGTGTGTTTTAGCTTGACACAATAAAATAATCTTGCTTTTTTGTGCAGTATTTTTTTATATTATAATGCACAAAAGTGCAAATGCACAGATTTTCATAAAAAGGACGCAGTCATGGACGTTCGCGAAAAACTGAATATTTTGGCTGATGCAGCCAAATACGATGTATCCTGCTCTTCCAGCGGGTCCGACAGGAGCACTCCCAAAGGGGGGCTTGGCAACGGCTGTATGGCAGGAGTTTGCCATACCTGGGCTGCGGATGGTCGATGCGTTTCGTTGCTCAAGGTACTTTTGAGCAATGCATGCAAGTACGATTGTGCATACTGCGTCAATCGACGTAGTAATGATATTCCTCGTGCTACGTTCACCCCTAGGGAACTCATCGATTTAACTCTTGAGTTTTACCGTCGTAACTATATAG
This sequence comes from Fibrobacter sp., assembly GCA_045597545.1. GTDB lineage: Bacteria > Fibrobacterota > Fibrobacteria > Fibrobacterales > Fibrobacteraceae > Fibrobacter. Next base: position 11,903 of record JAZLKH010000115.1, on the reverse strand, counting down.
AAGGTCTTTTTCTCAGCTCTGCGGTTATCGGCACACCCGATTATACCATGGAGTTGCTGATCAAGGTTGCCAAGGAACTTCGGACTGTGCATAGGTTTGGCGGCTACATCCACCTGAAGTCCATTCCTGGTGCTTCCGAGCATCTGCTCCACGAAGCGGGTCTTTACGCAGACCGCAGCAGCGTAAATATCGAAATTCCTTCTGACAGCGCCCTGCAGTACCTGGCCCCCGAAAAAAATCATGCATCCATCTATAAGCCGATGAACTTTTTGGCGGAACGTAAGATCGAGTACAAGTCTGAACGCCTCCTTGGAAGCAGCTTCAATAGGTTCACTCCGAGATTCTTGCCGGCAGGACAAACCACGCAAATGATCGTAGGTGCTTCTGGCGAAACCGATTTCCAGATATTGACACTGTCTAACGGTTTCTACAGGCAACAGCAAATGAAACGTGTCTATTTCTCCGGTTACGTGCCTATCAACGCCGACAAACGTCTGCCAGTCATTACCACAAAACCCCCTCTGGTTCGCGAACACAGGCTGTATCAGGCCGACTGGCTTATGCGCTTCTACAAGTTCAACTACGATGAAATCCTTGACGAGAAAAATCCTAATCTTGATCTTGAGCTTGATCCTAAAATTGCCTGGGCCCTCAGACATCCCGAATTTTTCCCTATTGATGTCCAAACAGCCGATTACGAAATGCTATTACGTGTGCCCGGAATCGGCGTAAAGTCCGCAAAACTCATAGCCTCCGGTCGCAGGTTCAGTAAAATTCGTCTTGAACATCTAAAAAAAATGGGCGTCGTCATGAAACGAGCTAAGTATTTCATCTATCATCCGGATACTCCTGCTTCCTTACGTAGGCTGTATCCCGAAATGATTCGCAAACAATTGGTTGTTTCACCAAAACCTCAGCAGTTGGATTTTTTCGACAAACTGCAAAATCCTGTATCGCAACCTCTTCTGTCCTACGCTAGTTAGCATAAAACAGGTTTTCCCTATGTCACTTTGCATTTCATACGACTCCTCTTTCGACGGTTTCCTCAGCGTTGTCTTCGAAATCTACCGCCAGCGGCTGGAAGTTGGCGACATCCGCCCCGATCGCACCTCCGAAGGGTCTGCTGCGGACCTCTTTATGCAACCCTTTCGAGTAGAAACCACCGATGAATCCGCTCGCCGCCTCAAAAGGGCCATCGTCAACGCCGCCGGCGAAGACATTCTAGGCACCTTGGAAGTAGCCTTCCGCTCCGAGGAAATTGGAATTGAAATGAAAATTTTCGCCTACCTTCAGAAGCTTTTCTCTGGGCTAATCCCAAATTACGCTCGAAATCCCGCCACAAACGAGATGCTTCCGCTGCTGAAAATTGCGCAGTGTGTCCGCCGCGAGGCCGGTGACATGCTGGGGATGGTGCGTTTCGCCAAGACCTCCGATGGAACCTACTTTGCAGAAATTGAGCCCAAGTACGACATCCTATCTATGATGGTGGGGCATTTCAGGGGGCGCTTTGCCAATGAACGCTGGGCAATCTACGATTCCAAGCGTCGGTTCGGAGTCTACTACGATGGCCGATCCGCATCTGAAATATACATCCCCGATATGTCGGCCATCACGGCCAATACGCCGCCAGATACAATCACCCAGATGTGGAAGGACTACTATGATGCCATCGCCATCAAAGAACGGGAAAATCCCCGACTTTTGCGTCGCTGTCTTCCGGTACGCTACTGGAAACACATGGTGGAACGCCAGGATCGTGGAGTTGTGGGTGCGGCAAATTTTGCTCCGAACTTGCCTTCCAATGTGGCGAAGGCAAACGCCAACCTGGCCCTAGGTCGACATTCTTACATTCGTTGAAAACATCACCCCATTTATTTCGGGCTGGATTAAAAAAATCTCGCTTTATCGAATAAATAATTGTATCTTTAATTCGGTAAGAAATGGAGTTTTTGTAATGAACTTTGTGTCGGCAAAACCAGGATTTTTTGTGCAGGACCGCTTTCTGTACAGTAAGGATAACGAAAAGGTCGTTCTCCGCGGTGTAAACCACATGTTTATCTGGACTGACCGCGAAGGTAAGACCATTCCAGAAATCGCAAAGACGGGCGCCAACTGTGTTCGTATCGTATGGAACACTCGTGGCCGAGTGAGCGATTTGGACCATATCATTGGCCAGTGTATTGCCAACGGAATGATTCCTATTCCCGAAATTCACGACACCACCGGTAACTGGGATCGTCTTCCCGAAGCCTTGGACTTTTGGCTTCGCGACGAAACTTTGCAGGTTGTCGCCAACCATCAGCAATACCTGATTTTGAATGTGGGTAATGAGCCTGGTTCCCAGGAACAGAATCCCGAGGAATTCTTTACTGCCTATTCCATGATCGTGACCCGTATGCGTGCCGCGGGCATTCGCGTGCCTATTATGATCGACGCCGATTTCTGGGGCCAGAGTGAAAAGAACATTTTGAATGTGGGACCGCGCCTGTTGCAGGCTGATCCGGAGCACAATCTTCTGTTCTCCATTCACATGTGGTGGCCCTCTGAGCATCACGACGCCGAAGCTACGGGCTATGCGACAGTAGAAGATCGCGTTCGTGGAGTTCTTGAAGCGTCTGTCGAAAAGAAACTGCCCCTGGTAATCGGTGAATTTGCTCCGGTGGCTGTTGGCGGTGCTCGTGAGATTCCCTATAAGCTGATTATGTCCGAGGCAGAGCGCTTGAATATCGGCTGGCTGGCATGGAGCTGGGGCCCGGGTAACTTCGATAGTCCCGAAATGGATATGACCGTGCATGGTTCCTTCAATACCCTGGTGAGCTGGGGTAAGGAAATTTGCGTAGATAGCCCCAACGGTATTCAAAACACAAGCGTCATTCCCAACTTTATCCTGGACAAGGACTACGTAACCGGCTCTCTTTCTACAGGTTCCAACCTGATCCAGAATGGTGATTTCTCTGCCGAGGAGCCTCTTTCTGGCTGGGCAACGGATTTCTGGGGAGGCCTGGCCAATGTGACCGTCAATAATGGCGAGGTCAAGTTTGATATCAAGAAGAGCGGCAAGGATTCCTGGAATTTGCAGTTCAAACAGCATTTGGCACTGATTAGCGGTACTACCTACGTTTTCAGTATGCGCGCCAAGGCCGACAAGGCCCGCACCTTGAACGTGAACATCAAGCGTGACAGCGATGACTATACTCCCTACGCCAACGGTCGTATTCTGGACTTGAGTACCAGCTGGCAGAACTTCAGCTGGAAGTTCACCATGAAGGAAGATACCGACATGGACGCCCTGCTCATCTTCGACATGGGCGGAGTGCCGATTTCCTGGACTCTCGCCGACGTGAGCCTTGTTCAGGCCCGTAGCGTTGCCGATCGCCTTAATCCCTCCTTCCAGCGAAACGTGCAAAAGAACTCCGGCTACTTCAATGCCCCTAACGGCCCCTGGGAACTTCACCTTTATTCCGTGAAGGGCGAACTCCTTGAGGTAATGGACCGTGGCAAGGGCGGCGAAGGCATGCGCATGTATCCCATCACGGACCGTAGCGGCATCCTAGTCGTCAAGGATATTTGCAAGTAGCGCAAAATAAGGTTCAAAACATCTCCTTAAAGCCCTGTCCCTTCCGGATGGGGATTTTTTGTGATGTATTTCATACATTTTTGCGTTTTTGTATCATAAGTCGGTTTGTATCGTGGTTGAATTTTACATGAAAACGTTGATTTTTAACAAAATTTTGGTTTCGTGTATCGTAGACTATTGACGTTCTTCAAAAAATAAGATATATTAGTTATGTATGAAACCCGTGATGGAATACAACAATTTTCGCGTCTATATTCGCGACAACTACGCCGAACGAAAGGATCGTTCCGGATTTACGTGGCGCGACTTTGCGAAGGCTGCAGGTTATTCTTCTCCGGTGTTTTTGAAGCTTGTTTGTGACGGCAAGTGCAATCTCAGCGACGTGGGCGTAGAACGTGTGGCTTCTGCCATGGGCCTTGTGGGTGTAGATCTGCAATACTTCCGTCAACTGGTCGCCTTTAACCAGGAAAAAACCTCCGATTCCAAGAAAAGGGCTTATGCCGATATGCGTCAGCTGGCCAAGGATAATTCCTTCGCCTTGGTGGGGGAGGACCAGTACGATTACTTTGATAGCTGGGTCAACCCGGTTCTGCGCGAAATTGCGCCGCAGATGCCAGGTGCCACTCCGGCAAAGATCGCCGATCAGTTCGTTTTCGATGTGGAAACCGCGCAGGTCAAGAAATCCTTGAATCTTTTGCAGAAGACTGGCCTTTTGCAGAAGGATGAACAGGGAAATTTCGCCCAGGGCAATAAGTCCATTACCACGGGCTGCATCGAGGTGGCCTCCCTGGGCATCCGAGAAATGCACCGTCAGATGGGGCAGCTGGCCGTGGAGTCCCTGGATCAGGTTCCTGTGAACGAACGCGATGTTTCTGGACTTACCATTGGTATTTCCGACAGTGCTTTCGAAAAGATTTCCAAGGAAATCGCCGATTTTCGTCGTCGCATCAGCGCCATCGTCATGGAGGATTCCGGCGACGAGCGCGTTTACCGTTTGAACGTTCAACTGTTCCCCCTTACCAAGGGTATGGCAAAGGGAGGCGATCGTGCTGAATAAGAAGTTCGCCTTTGCCGCAACATGTGCCCTTGGCATCTGGGCATGCACCGAGACTGGCAACGTGGCTGGCGGTGTCAGCGAAGAGACCAATACCGTTGCCGGCATTCTAGTGGATGTAAGGGGCAAGCCCGTTTCCGGCGTGTCCGTTTTGGCAAAGCATGCGACGGTTGATTCTATTGCCTTTATCGATACTACGGGCGAAGATGGACGTTTCGCCTTCCCGCTGGTTCGCCAGGGCCTCTATGGGATTTCCGGCAAGACCGATTCCTCTTCCTTCTACCAAACCGTCAATTACGATGGCAAGGAACAGAATGTCGAGGTCGCACTGAAACGTTCCTTTGATTTTGAGGGTCAATTTGTCCTTGATACCAACGAACAGGTCAGCGGTATTCTTGTCTCTCTGCCTGGTTCTGGCTGGAAAACCGAGACGGATTCCCTGGGTAACTTTGAATTGAAGGGCGTCCCGGAAGGCTTTTACGCTGTTCAGGCCAATTCTCCCGATCCGATTCGCTATCTGAACGCCGCCTATTTACTGGACGTTTCCTCCGAAGGTTCTTCCATTGCCGGGCCGCTGCCTGCCTCCATCGATGTGGACAGCCTCAAATCCAATGGTGGGCGAGAAGCCTTGGCATCTGCTGGCGACCAGGAGAACCAGGTACGTTTGCCGCTTTCCACCGAATACGGATTGCTCAGCTGGTGGCCCATGGACGTGATCAGTTCTTCCGATGGTTCCGTGACGACGCTGGATGCCCGCGGCCATACCGATGCCGTCTTGCTCTACGGCATCGATGAAATGGTGGAGGGGCATTCGGGCAAGGCCTTGTTCCTCAACTCTTCCGATCGATTCGGCGTTGTGGAGAATGACCGCGGAGCCCTGGACAGCCTTGGCGAAATGACCGTGGAACTGATGCTGCAAATTGACAGCACCAAGGAAAGAGGCTCCTATCGCAAGAACATCTTTGGTAAGCTTGGCTTTGGCGGCGATGACGACAAGAGCGTATTCAGCTTCGCCCTCATCAACCAGGATTGCGGAGTCCAGTCCCCCAGTATCGCCTTCTTCCTGGCCGATGGTTCCGGAGATTCCCTGCGTTGCGAAAATGCGGTGGTTTCTAGCCAGCCCATAGATTACAAGTCCTGGACCCACTACGTCGTTACTTGGGATGGTGGCAAGCTTAGTCTGTTCAAGAACGGGGTCCTGGATGCAAGCAAGGATGTGTCCGTAAAACTCATTTTGCCTTCCGACGAACCCATCTTCTTCGGCAAGGAAAATATCAACATCAAGTTAGATGATGTGCGTTTGGGTGCAAAAGCAATCACTTCAGCCGATGTACTGTACAGGTACTATCTGAGAGGAGGTACTTTATGAATACCATGGAAACGAACACCATAGAAATGGCCTGCTTCGAAGTCAATGAGCACGGTCGTCTCCTCAGCGGAAACAAGCGTTTTTGCCGCATGTTCGGGTTTGACGAATCCGAAATCCAGTGGCATTATGTGACGGACCTTTACCGCCACGTCAAAGATTGGGAAAACTTCAGAACGGCCGCGGAACAGAACTCCTTTGTCATTCGCATGAAGAATCGCAAGGGCCGTAGTTTCAGCTGCAATGTAGTGCGCGAAATGATCCAGAAACCCTCTGGCGAAATCATCTTCCGTAACACGGTACACCGTCAGGGAGAAGCCGTTGACGCCGATGCGGTCGTGTCCACGCCGTCCTCTGTAGTGTTTATCGCCAAGTGCGCTCACTGCGGCGAACACATCCGGGTAAACTCCGTTGCCGAAACCCGCATGAGAATGCTTTGCAACGCCTGCGCCGCAAGGGAATATCCCGAAGCGTACCATGCCAAGGAAGCTCGGATGTAACTCCCAAAGATCTCCATCATAGAACATAAAACCGTCGGTCTTGCTGGCCGACGGTTTTTCCGTTTTATGTCCTGGGTATTTTTTTTGCCCTGACGCTTGCTTTCGTCGTCCGTACAAAAGCAAAGAAGCAACCCTTTCGGATTGCTTCTTTTAATCTCTTCTTTTCAGATTGATTATGCGTCGAAGGCGTTGTCTGCTGCAGCGGAGACGTCGGCAACGTTCTCTGCGGTCATTTCAACTTCCTCAGCAACTTCAACGGATGCTTCCTCTGCCTTCTTGTCAGAAATAGAAAGTTTGCCTTCCTTGAACTTGTACATTGCGATGGTTGTAGGCTTCTTGGTCAGCTGAATGTAACCCTGGCCAGCCTGCTTATTAATAAAGCGTGCTTCCTGAGCCATCATAACAACTGCGCGGAATACAGAGCCTTGACATTCTTCACTTGCGTAAATATCGTCAAGATAAACTCTCTGATCATCAGCCATCTAGGTACCTCTGAAAAAATTTTAGAAGAGGGAGAGGGATTCGAACCCTCGTTACCGTAAGGTAAACACGCTTTCCAAGCGTGCGCCTTCAACCACTCGGCCATCCCTCCAAGGATGTGCGCCAAATATAGATTGATTTACGAAGCTTGTCAAGGCTTTTTCCTTATTTTTCGCAAAAAAATTCCATAAAAAGCGCATTTTTCCCCTTAAAGTTTAGAAAGTTCGTCCCAGACTACCTTCATAAGGGGTTCTATGGTCTTCGGAGTGAAGTCGAAATTGATTCCCGCGGTGCTGAAAAGCTCCGGCAAGGGGCGGCTGCAGCCCAGGCTTTCTGCCTTGAACAAGTCATCGATGGCCTTCTGGGGATCCTTCTTGAAGTTTGCCCACACCTGCAGGGCACCCAGCTGGGCGATGCCGTATTCGATGTAGTAGAAGGGGCATTCGAACAAATGAAGCTGCTTCTGCCATAGGTTGGCGCGCACCGCTTCCAGGCCGCTGTAATCGACGCCAGCGTCGTAGCGGTCCATGATCTTGAGCCAGATTTCTTCGCGGTCCTTGGCATTGTGGTTGGGACGGCTGTAGAGTGCATGCTGGAAGCTGTCGATGCTTGCCACCCAGGGGAACAACCAGATGACATCCTCCAGTTCGTTCTCCTTGCTGCGGGCAATGGCTGCGCTGTCCTCGCCATAGAAAGGCTTCAGATTGCTCATACCGATAAGTTCCATGCTCATACTGGCCACTTCGGCGAATTCCGAGGGAACGTCGCGGTAGGCGAGGATCGGCTGATTCGCCAATGCGAACTGGTGGAAACTGTGGCCGGACTCGTGGAGCAGCGTATAGATGTCGCGGTCCGTCTTGGCGGAGTTCATAAAGATGAAGGGGAGGCGAGCTTCGTCAAAGCCAATCTGGTATCCACCGGGAGCCTTGCCCAGTCGACTGTCCGGATCGATGAGCTTTTCCGTCTGCATTTGACGTGCCCATTTACCTGCCTGGGGGTGAATTCCCTCAAAAATCTGATCGCACTTTTCGATGAGCTCGTCGCCGGACTGGTATGGAGTCAGGGGAGCGCGGGCGAGGGGGTCTACGGACAAATCCCAGGGGCGGAGTGTAAACAAATTCATCTTGGCGGCGCGCTTCTTGTAGATTTCCTTGAGCAGTGGCAGCACCAGCTTTTCTACACTTTCGTGAAAGTTTTTGCAATGGGCCGGAGTGTAGTCAAAGCGGCGCTTTACCAAGTAGATAAAGTCAATGTAATCGGTGCAGTGGGCGTTCTTTGCAATCTTGTTGCGGATCTTGAAAAGTTCATCGAAGGACTTGTCCAGGGCATCCTTGTCTTGCAGGCGGCGGTCCCACATGGTGCGCCAGGCCCGTTCGCGGAGGTCGCGGTCGGTACGTTCCAGGTAGGCGTTCAGCTGCTGCATGGTCTGGGTCTTGCCGTCGAACTCCACGCTCATGCCGCCGGTAATCTTCTGGTAGGCTTGAACAGCCTTCATTTCTTCAGTTTCCAGGGGGATGTTGTCGGGGGAGAACAGGTCCAGCGAAACCTGGATGCTCTTGAACCAAACGCCGAACTCGTCCTTGAGCTTATCCTTGGCCGGGTGGGCCATCAACTTCTTGTTCAGCTTGTCGTCGAATTCGCTGGAAATGGGATCCACGTTTTCCACAAAGCTTTCGTATGCCTTGGCAGCCTCTTCGTCCTTGGTGTTGCAGGTCATGGCCACATAGCGGCGGCAAGAGACTTCGCTAAGAACAGACCCCAGTTCGCTCCATTTCATGATCCAGTTGCGAAGGGCGGCGGGGGAGTTTTCGATATGCTCGTCCATTAATTTCTGGAACAGCTCACGAACCTGCTTTATGTTGTCTACATCAAATTTTTCAGGTACAAAGTTACGCTTCATAAAGTCCTTCTTTTATCTAAAATTGAATGTCGATGGCACCGACCCAGTCGTTGACAATTCCGTTCAGAATGGAATTTCTAGCCTTGTCCATAAGGGCAACCTTTTCTTCGTGAGATACGGACCTGTCGATGTCAATATCAAAGGGTACAAGAGTTCCCTCCGCCTCAAGACTTACGTTCATCTTGCCTATCAGGCTGATGTTCGATACGTCCTTCAAGCTGAAAATGTTCCTGTCGATTGGCATCTTCGTTGAAACCTCGATTCGATTATCTCCGGGAACCATGCGTACGGAATCGGGCAGTTTTACGGGCAAGTCCATGATGGTATCCAGCTTCAGGACTGCGGTAAGTTCCTTGATCCAAAGCGTGTCCTCGCTCTGATTGTTGGCGATAAAACCTGCCGTAAGGTTCGCGTATCCGATTTCCTTTTCCAGGATTCCCTTGGCAAAGTCCTGAACCAGTGCGATAACCTGGGGGTTGGGCAACAGTCCGCCAAGCATGCCTGCCTTGGGGAACAAGTCCTTGTTGATTTCTACGGAATCCAGTGTAACGGAATCAAAGCTGAGTTTAGTCTTCAGTAGAATGTCCGCTGCGCTGATTTTACGAGTGACGGAGCAGTTGCAGAGGCTCAAAACCGCCACAATAGCAAAAAGGGCTGAGAAAAAGACTTTAACCCGACAATTAAAACGTTTTTTTTGATTCATACACCAGTATATCGGAATGAAATTACGGAATGTAATATAAAAAAGTAATGTCTGCAGGATGGTTTGATTTGCTACATTTACGTCCATGGAAAACGAATCCGAAAATAAAAACGCTGCCGGTTCAAAAGTTCAATCTGAAACTTCCCAGGAAACCGCGGCCCAGGCAAGGGCTGCTAGGGTTAAGAAGATGCGTGGCTGGCTCAGCGGCAGAAGTTTTGCCGCTCCTGCATCCTTTGACGAAGAAATTTATTACGGCGACGGTCATTCTGGTTGGAACAGGTGAAACTCCCCTCTTTTTTATTGTCCGGAATCAGTTGCCGATAATGCGGATTATGTAAACTAGTTACTCGAGAGAATTCCCCGAGGTGTTGTTCTGCGCTCCCCACAGAAAAACTCCCTGCATTGCGAAAAAAGTTTAGGCAGCCCCGCCATTTAACGGAGCTGCCCTTTTACTGAAAGATGCTATCGAGATATATAGCAAAAAGCCGACATTCGCCGGCACAAGCAAATTTAGCCAATGAGAATCCTTTTTGAACTCCTCATGGCTTAAGTTTTTTATTTTGCAAACAACTGTTTGCATAATGCCATGTTTCATAATGAAAAGATTCTGTTTGGCACGGATTTCGCTAAATACAAACCGAATTTAAATGAGTCGGTAAAATCGACATTTAAAAAAGGATAAAGATATTATGGCAGACGAAAATAAGAACCCGGAACAGGAACCCACCGCAGAGGAACGCGCCCAGTTTGAAGCCGACGTTCTCAAGGCTGCCCAGGATGCCATGAAGATGGAAGCCGAAGCCAATGGTGTTGCCGGTGCAGAATCCGGTGAATCTGCTGCAGAAGGTGATGCCTCCCCCGCGGAAAATGCCGAAGCCGCCCCGGAATCCACCGAATCTCCTGAAGACATTTTGAAGGCTGAATTGGCTGCTGCCAACGACCGCAATTTGCGTTTGATGGCCGAATTTGATAACTTCCGTCGTCGTAGCGCTCGCGAACAGCTGGAAATCATCGAAACTGCCAACGGCAAGCTCCTGGAAAAGCTTTCCGAAGTTTTGGACAATTTTGAACGCGCTTTCGCCTCCGAAAACAAGGCCAAGGACTTGGAAACCTTCGAAAAGGGCATGCAGATGATTCACGACCAGTTCTCCAAGGTTCTTGCCGACGCCGGTCTGGAACAGATCGACCCCACTGGCGCAGAATTTGACCCCAACCAGCACGAAGCTCTGATGCAGCAGCCCTCCGAAGAAGTTCCGGAAGGCCATGTGGTCACTGTTTTCATGAAGGGCTACAAGTTGAAGAACAAGATCCTTAAGCCCGCCAAAGTGATTGTCTCTTCTGGTAAGTAAATACGCAAAAAACAGCGTAAAATCGCAATTTTCAGCCGTTTTTATACGAATGTATAGGAACGGCTTTTTTGTATTTAAAGCCTTTGACAAATCTTATCCGTTACTTCTGTATTGGCTTTGGCTGGTGCGGCTCAACTAGACGAGCCACGAGGCTGTGATTTCCGAGGCAAAGTATCTGCAGCGGAATTGAAGACTGGTCTGAAAAATGCAGGTTGCCACGCCGGTTCTTACTTGGTAAGAAACTCCGCCGGTCAGTCCTTTAGGGTTATTTTTGGACGATAGGTTGCTGTAATCGCTAGAATATTTCAAAAGGGTTTTGTTTCAAAACGAAACATAGCTCTTTTTTGCGTTTCAAAACGAAATTTTTTCAGGGAAATTTGTTTTTTTTTGCTAAAAAACGCCTATTCTCGACTTTGGCACGGGATTTGCTTAAGTAGAGCGAAACAAAAAGCGCATAGCGCAAAAGATTTAAATAGGAGACTCAATTATGAGCAAGATTATCGGTATCGACCTTGGTACAACCAACAGCTGCGTTTCCGTTATGGAAGGTGGCAAGCCCGTAGTGATCGCAAACGCAGAAGGTTTCCGCACTACCCCGTCTATCGTCGCATTCGGCAAGACCGGCGAACGTCTGGTGGGCCACGTTGCTAAGCGTCAGGCTATTACCAACCCCGAAAAGACCATTTACTCCATCAAGCGCTTCATGGGCCGTTCCGCTGGCGAATGCTCCGCTGTCGAAAAGAACATGCCCTACAAGCTCGTCGGTTCCGGTTCCGATCCTATCCGCGTCCAGATCGACGACAAGCAGTTCGCTCCTCCTGAAATTTCCGCTGCAGTTCTTCAGACCATGAAGAAGATTGCAGAAGACTACCTGGGCGAAACCGTTTCCCAGGCTGTGATTACCGTTCCGGCTTACTTCAACGACGCTCAGCGTCAGGCTACCAAGGACGCCGGCAAGATCGCTGGCCTCGAAG
>JAZLKH010000114.1:0-18337 GCA_045597545.1 Fibrobacter sp. | reverse complement strand
TTGTATAATTTTGACATGGGCTTTTTCTTCTGTTTTTTTTGGCGATTAAATTTTAGAAAATAGCCCATTTTTTGTTTAATTTAGGCGAAAGTCAACAAAAAAGGGTGGCGAAGCCACCCACACATGTTGATGAAGAGCCTTAAAAAAATTACGTTGATATCGGAGTTTTTATGAAACGCGCGATTCGAAAGTTTGGCTTATCTTTGGTGCCAGCAATGGCGTTTGCCGCCTTGTTCTCCGCCTGTGGTGACGATAGCGGAAGCAACTCTTCCAGACGCGAGGAGTCCTCTCCCGAAGTGGCTGAACTTGAACTGGCCAACGGCAAGGCAGTGGTCTGCGACGACGACATGGAAGGTGTCGTTGCCATAACTGCCGACGATGGCTACCGCAAGTGCGTCGATGGCGAATGGATCAAGATCAAGAAGTTTGAAGCCATGAAGGCCGACAAAATCATCGGCCAGCTCGAAGACGACGATGATGATATTTCTGACACTGATCCGGAATCCAGTTCCTCTCAGAAACAGTCAAGTTCTTCTAAAAAGCCATCCATTCTTGATGAAGACGACGATGACGTCATCCCGAATTCCTCCAACAGTGTCATCCTGAGTTCCAACAGTGTCATCCCGAGCGAAGTCGAGGGATCTAGCAGCAGCAAGGGTGGCTCCAGCGTCATTTACGAATGCCCTGACGGAACGGTTGTAGCCAACCTGGAAAATTGCAAGACCCCTTCCAGTTCCTCCAGTGACACACCGAATACATCTGCCAGCGAAACCCCTGGCACCTCCTCTGGCGTCATTCCGGGCACTGACCCGGAATCTTCATCCGACGAAGCCGTTGATCTTTCTTACGCTACAAAATGCCCTGCGGGCCATACATGCACTTACGCACCTACCGAATACTTGAATCCGAAGGTCACCTATGGTGAACTTCTGGATGAACGCGACTACCAGATGTACAAGACGGTAGAAATCTGCGACAAGAACGATAAAAACTGCCAGACCTGGATGGCCCAGAACCTGAACTACGACCCGGGTAATGTTTCCAGTATGGGCAGCTATGCATGGAGCGGCTGCTACGGCGATGAAAGTGAAAACTGTTCCAAGTACGGTCGCCTGTACACCTGGGAAGTGGCCATGAACAAGGCTGAATGCGGTTATGGAACCTATTGCAATAACAGCTATGAAGGTACCCAGGGGGTTTGCCCCGCTGGCTGGCACCTGCCAAGCAACGGAGAATGGAGCGCCCTGTACGACAACATTGGTGGTACTAGCAATGCTGGTTCGTTGCTGAAATCTACCAGCGGCTGGAACTATGGTGGCAACGGTACCGACAAGTACGGTTTCTCGGTTCTCCCCGCCGGTTACCGCTACGACCGCGGTTATTTCACTAGTAGTGGCAACAACGCCTACTTCTGGAGTTCTTCGGAGAACGACCGCAGCATCGCGTGGCGCCAGCACTTCGACTACCGCGCCGGCTACGTGGACCAGTACGACAGCTACGAGGACGTCGCCTTCTCTATCCGTTGCCTCAAGGACTCTCCCGACCAGGGTGGCGAAGCCTCCAACTCCTCCTCGTCGGGATCCTCCGCCAGCGAAACCCCGAATACATCTGCCAGCGAAACCCCTGACACTGACCCGGAATCACCCAGTGAAGTCAAAGATGACGGCTATTACAAGACTAACTGCCCCGCAGGCCTCGACTGCAAGTACGCCACAACAACGGATTACCTGAACTCTACCAAGACCTACGGCGAAGTTCTCGACACCCGCGACGGCCAGGTTTACAAGACCATCGTAATCTGCGACAAGGACAACAAAAACTGCCAGACCTGGATGGCCCAGAACCTGAACTATGCCTACACGGGTGTGAAGTATAACTACAGCGGTTACACCTCCGACTCCACAAGCTGGTGCTATCACGGTGTTCCAAGTAACTGCGCAACCTTCGGTCGCCTGTACACCTGGGCTGCAGCCGTTGACTCTGTGGCTATTTATAAGAATTACGGTGAGGAATGTGGCTATGGCAAGTCTTGTTCGCGTTTCAGTGCTACAGTATTGGCTACAGCGCCAGTCCGTGGCGTTTGCCCCAGCGGTTGGCATTTGCCTACAAGGGAAGATTGGCAGAAGCTGGTAAAGCCGATGGCCAACAGTGTTGATGACCACACTACCTACTGGTATTACAACGGTGCCGGAATTGAACTGAAGACCGTAGATGCTTGGTATTCAAGTTCAGATAAGGGTACGAATGCTTCTGGTTTTTCTGCGCTCCCTGCTGGCTACAGGTACAGCAGTGGCAGTTTCGACGGTGCCGGCAACGAAGCTAACTTCTGGTCTGCTAGCGAGTACAGAGACAACATCGCCTACGACCTGAGCTTGTACTACATCAGCGGCAACGCCAGCTTGGGCGGCTACAGTAAGGGCTACGGGTTCTCTGTTCGTTGCCTAAAGGACTAAAGCTTTTACCAAACATTTACATTACGGCCCTTTACAAAAATTCCATATAAACTATAATTCTACCCGAGCGTTACGAATAGTCTCCAGACACCTGAATAAAATCAGGTGTTTTTTGTTTTTTTAATCGAATTATAAACAAATTAAACTGGAGGTGAAAATGAATCGTAAACGTGAAATTCCCGAAACATTCGAGAGCAAAACATTTCTGGACCCGACTTATGAACCTGGCTTTCGTGAGGTTTTCAAGGATGCCGTCAGCGAGGTCCGTCGTGTTGGATATTCATGCTTGGACAAAGGATCATCGTTGCGTTGATATTGAAATACAACGTTGTAGTCATCCATTCTTTGTTGATCGTGTCTTGCTATATAGCTTCTTTTTGGCAATTAAGGGCAAGCAGAAAATGGACAAGTCTCCTGAGTTTCGGTTGCTTCCTGAATATGAACGTAAGCGTCGAAGGTATGAACTTCCTGAAGTGGTTTCTATTTGGATTTGCAATTTTCATCCTCTTGGAGAGGCTCGTGATTACCGTGAAGAATGGAATCGACGTGGCAAGGTCATTAGGTGTTTCCGAAGAAGTCCTTGATCAAGTTAGACAAAAACTTGTTGAAAATAAACAATAGATGTAAGGCGGAGTTATTCCGCCTTTTCTATCTTTGCGGGCATGAATCATTCTGTTAGTGAAAAGCTGTTTGCTGAAGCAAAGTCCCTGATGCCTGGTGGCGTCAATAGTCCTGTTCGTGCGTTTGGTAACGTGGGGGCAACACCTCCGTTCATTGCCCGCGCCAAGGGCAGCCACATCTACGATGTAGATGGCAACGACTATGTGGACTATGTAGGTTCCTGGGGCCCCATGATGTTGGGTCACGCCCATGATTCCGTCATCAAGGCGGTGGCGGAAACGGCGCAGAACGGCTTGAGTTTTGGTGCTCCTTGCGGATTGGAATCGGAGCTTGCAAAGCTGGTGATGCAGCTGGTGCCCAGCATCCAGATGATTCGTATGGTAAACTCCGGTACCGAAGCAACCATGAGCGCTATCCGTGCGGCCCGTGGCTTTACCGGTCGCGACAAGATTATCAAGTTTGAGGGTTGCTACCACGGTCATAGCGACAGTCTGCTGATTAAGGCTGGCTCCGGCATGCTGACTACTGGCAAGCCTAGCAGCAAGGGCGTTCCCGCAGACCTTGCCAAGTACACCTTGACCCTGCAGTATAACGATGTGGCGCAGGTCCGTGAAACTTTCGACAAGATCGGTGATGAAATCGCCGGCGTCATCGTGGAACCTGTGGCTGGCAACATGGGCGTTGTGCCTGCGACAAAGGAATTTCTCCAGACCCTTTCCGACGAAACCAAAAAGCATGGCGCTCTCCTGATTGTGGATGAAGTTATGACCGGTTTCCGCGTGGGTATTCACTGCGCACAGGGCCTGTACGGCATTACTCCGGACCTTACCACCTTCGGTAAGATCATCGGTGGCGGCATGCCTGTGGGCGCTTACGGCGGCCGCCTGGATGTAATGCAGCAAATCGCTCCCTTGGGCGGAATCTATCAGGCTGGCACCTTGTCTGGCAATCCGGTGGCTATGGCTGCAGGCCTTGCCACCATGCGTGAACTCAGCGGCAATCCCGAACATTATATCCGCGCCGAACGTTCCACCACCACCCTCCTCAAGGGCTTGAAGGCAGCCGCAGACGAGGCTGGCCTTCCCATGACGACCAACCAGGTGGGCTCCATGGGATGCGTCTTCTTTACGCCCGGTCCCGTAAGCTGTTTTGCCGATGTGCAGAAGTCCGACCTGGAACTGTTCCGCAAGTACTTCCTGGGAATGCTTGACGAAGGCATCTATCTGGCTCCTAGCCAGTTTGAGGCCATCTTTGTGAGCTCCGCCCATACGGATGACGACATTGAAAAGACCATCGCCGCCGCCCGTAAGGTCTTGAAGAACTTATAAGTATAGTTTGCGACTATTACGCATCTTCAAATAATTATATACCCTTAATAGCCTTGTACTATAGCAAGGCTATTTCTATTTTATGTGTTATGGATAAAAGAACAAGCATTTTTACTAATGGCATGATCTGGTTTGGCGTTGCCATTTCCGTTTCTGAAATTGTTTGCGGCATTGAAATAGGCGAGGCCGCAAAACTTGAAAACATTTGGGTCCCCCTGATTCTTGGTCACGTTCTCGGTGGCATCATGCTGTACTTTGTGGGCCTTATTGGTGCCAAGGTTCGTTTGAATGCCATGGAAACGACAGTGTCCACTTTCGGTAAATACGGCTCTAAGTTCTTTGCCGCATTGAATCTCACTCAGCTTATTGGCTGGATTGCGGTGTTGAATGCTCAGGGTGCCATGGCTCTGGCAGGCCTGAATCTTCCCATTTCGTTCCCCCTGACATGCGTGCTGTTGGCGGTGCTGATTGCCGTCTGGGTTTTTGTTGGCCTTCGTAAGACCGCAAAAATCACCACGGTGGTTATGAGCTTGCTTGCCGTACTTCTGGTGATTTTGACTGCCAAACTTTTCGGTGTGGAACCTGCTTCTGGTGCCGCGCCCCATGCTGTTGCCCATCAGTTCGGCTTCTGGACCATCTTTGAAATCTCCATCGCCATGCCCCTTTCATGGTTGCCGGTGATTTCCGACTATACCAAGGATGTGGAAAAGCCGGTGGTAGCCACCGCCACTTCTGCCGTCGCTTATACTCTAGCTAGTCTCTGGATGTACTTTATCGGCTTGCAGATTGCGGGCTTGGGTTTGGGGGTAGAAAATGGTATTGCCCAGGCAGTTCTTTTGGCGGGCATCGGTGTTCCGGGCATTATTATTGTGGCTCTTTCTACGGTAACCACTAATTTCCTGGCGGCTAATTCTGCAGGTGAATCTGCCAAGGCTATCTTCAATAAGCTGAATCCGAAAATTACAGGCGTTGTGGTTTGCGCCCTCAGTACAATCCTCGCCATCTGGGGCATTGTGGACCATTACATCGGTTTCCTTTACCTCATTGCAGCCGTTTTTGCTCCCATGGCCGCCGTACTTCTCGTATCCTTCTTCTTTGTGAAGGATCACCTGGAACAGAAGGGCTTCTGGATTTGGAACCTGTTTGCGTGGGCCGCTGGTTTTGCAGTTTATGAAGTTGCGGTGAATACTGGCTTTGAGGCCGTTGGCCCCACGCTCTTGGCCGTAGCTGTTTCAGCACTCCTTGCCTTTGTTGCAAAGCTGAAGAAGTGACTCAAGTGTATATGAGGCATTTCTTGCCGATATGTCTCCTTTGACATGCTGAAAATATGGAAAGTTGTTGTTATCTTTAAACAGGTAATTCAATCTTTAGGAGTGTATATGAAAAAGTTTGCTCTTGCTGTAACCATGCTGGGTTTGACATCTATGTTTGTTGCCTGCAGTGACGATTCTTCCTCTCCAACGAATTCTAACGGTGGCAATGGTGGAAATAAATCCGGTAAGGCATGCCTTAACACATTTAACGATGGCGAAATCCGCTGCTTCACTCATGAATCTGTGGAGCTCCTATGTGGTGGATCAAGCACAGACTTGAAGTCTTCTGTTTTGGTCGATGCCTGTCCGTCGGGATATACCATGGAATGTCCCGATGTTGTTGGGGATGGTGTAACCTACTTCTATCGTGAAGATATGACGGATTGCCACAAATTCTAAGAGGAAATACCCTTATTGTTTAGAGATCCTGCCTTGCTGGTGGGACCTTTTTTGTATGACGACAAAATGTCGTAAGCGACTAAATTTCAATAGAGACAAATCTCTTTATTTTTTTTACCTTTCCGTAAAAATTTTTAGATGGGTTAATTATTATGATCGTATCTTGGATGACCACCAATAAGTGCAACCTGACCTGCAAACATTGCTACCAGAATGCTGGCGACCATAGGGATCGTGAGCTCACCACTGAAGAAGGTCATAAGCTCATTGATGAAATTGCCAAGGCCGGCTTCAAGATCATGATTTTTAGTGGCGGCGAACCCATGACCCGCCCGGACATTGTGGAATTTGTGGAGCATGCCACCCGTGTGGGTCTTCGTCCGGTATTTGGAACTAACGGAACCATGATTACTCTGGAAATGGCCCAGAAGCTGAAAAAGGCTGGCGCCATGGCCATGGGCATTAGCATCGACAGTATTTCCCCTGAACGCCATAACAAGTTTCGCGGTCTGGATAACGCATTTGAGCTGACCATGCAGGGTATCGAGAACTGCAAGGCTGCCGGTCTCCCGTTCCAGATTCATACGACCATCATGGACTGGAACCAGAATGAAATTTTTGACATTATGGACTGGGTGAAAAGCATCGGTGCGGTGAATCACCAGATTTTCTTCCTGGTACCTGTCGGTCGCGGCAAGGAAATCGCTGACCATGCCCTGAAGGTTGCGGAATACGAAAAGCTCCTCCGAGGCATTATGGAAAAGAGTCGCACGCTGGGCATTCCCGTAAAGCCCACCTGCGCACCCCAGTTCCTGCGCATTGCAGACCAGCTGGATATCAAGACCCGCTACTCTCGAGGCTGTCTGGCTGGCCTGGATTATTGCATTATTAACCCGGTGGGAGAGGTACGCCCCTGTGCTTACCTGATGGAAGTGGCTGGCGATGTTCACGATACTCCCTTTGATGAAATCTGGGATAACGCCGAAATCTTCAAGAAGCTCCGTACCAAGGCCTACGAAGGTTCCTGCGGTAAGTGCAAGTTCAACGACCGCTGCGGTGGCTGTCGTGCCCGCGCCGCCTACTATCACGATGGCGACTACATGCACGAAGACAACAACTGCGCTTATGGTCGCGGCTTGTAGTAATACGGGATTCATATAAAGTAATGGTTGACGTAGATAAAGTATCGGATGGCTCCCTTGCGGGAAATGTAGCTGGTTTTTCCGGCTGCATTCCCGAAGAGGCCTTGGATATCGCCCGTAAGCTTTTGGCTGAAGAGGACCTTCGCTTTATGCGCATTGCCCTTCGCGAAGCTGAGGTTGCCTTTGACGAAAAGGAAATCCCTATAGGCTGTGTTGTCGTTAAGGATGGCGTCGTCATAGGGAAGGGGCATAACCAGGTGGAAACTATGAAGGACGCCACAGCCCATGCCGAAATCATCGCCATCGGGACTGCCGCAAATAAACTGGATAACTGGCGCCTGGATGGCTGCACCCTCTACGTTACATTGGAACCGTGCCCTATGTGCGCCGGCGCCATTTTGAATAGCCGCATCAGCCGCATTGTCTATGGATCCCCGGATACTCGCTTTGGTGGCTGTGGCACTACGATCGATGTCATCTCCAATAACGCATTGCATAGGGCAGTCCCTGTGACTGGAGGCATCCTTGCCGATGAATGCCTGGGCTTGCTGAAGGGATTTTTCCAGAAGATGCGTCTTGAAAAGGGCGATTCGGGTAAGAAACCCGAAAATGCTTCTGTTTGAGCCCAGCTACACTGCGAGAGCTACTACGCATAGGCCCCATTTTTCTATTTTGGGGCCATGAATTTCTTTAAACTTTGTGCCAGCTCTGCTGCATTGCTGCTTTTGTGTGCCTGCGAAGGTAACGATTTTGTTCTTGCATTTAACACCCAGAACGTTCCTGCGCAGACTTATTACCTTGAATCTTCCTTGAGCGCTATTTTGCCCGTGGATTCCGTCTCGGGAACTCCCGAGGCCATGAACACTCATCTGTCCGTTCGCTCCACCAATAGTCTGCTGACGGCCTACGATAATGGTACCGCCAAGTTCGAAATGAAAATCGACTCTGTGGACTACAAGTCCGACAAGCGTACCGTGGAAGAATTTCGTAACATGGAACGTTACATGTCCACGGAACATTTCCAGTTCAAGATGGCAAAGGATGGCGTCGTCAGCGATCCGGTGATCGAAGATTCCGTAATGCTGGGTACCGAGGCCCTTGATCTTATTCGCCTTTTCCTCAAGGTTCAGCCGCTGCTCCCGGGTAAGGCTGTGTCTGTGGGTGAAACCTGGGATCGCTCTGTGGAAATCCCCGGCAATGGCGGAAACACGGTGGTGTACAAGTCCTTTACCTTGCAGGACCAGTATGTACACGACGGCGCCCAGATGGCTAAGATTGGGATGAATCTTAAGTACAAGGAATCCGGCGATACCACCTCGGACCTCCGTATGGAAAGCAAGGGATTTATCGTTGGCTCCGGCACCATTCTCTTCGACATGACTCATGGTGTCATTTCTAGCGTGACCATGGAGTTGTCCGGTGATCTTAGCGTAAACGATATTATCGCAGAAACCGTGATTCCCGATATGCATGTCATCCAGAAGATTAAGCTGAGGAGTGAAATTTAATGTTCGGTAAGATTCGTGCCTTTTTGGCCGGTGCCGTGCTGCTCGCTTTTGGTTCGGCCCTGGCTGGAGAAATGCCCTTTCCGCAGATTGAGAATGGAAAGGTGAAGCTTTATGAGTACGAAAGTCCCTATATCCTAGAACAGGGTATGGTTTTTTCGGCCACGGATTCCCTGATTGTTGAACCGGGTGTTACGGTGCTCATGGGCGAGTACGCCAAGCTGATGCTTCGCGGTTATGTAAAGATTGTAGGTTCCGAAGAGGCTCCCGTGGTTTTCCGTAGCGCCGATTCCAGCGGCAGTTGGAATGGTATCCACTTTGTGTCTGCGAACCGCCCCTTTGAAATCAAGAACCTGGTTGTGGAGAATGCCTTCCGCAATACGGTGTTCCGCTCCAAGGGCATTTTCGAGGGCGTGAAGTTCGTGAACAACTACTACGGACTTTGGGTGGATGACGTACCCGAGGTTTTCCTGGCTCGTTGTGAATTTTCTCGTAACCGTTTTGCCCTTTCTGTGCGTGCAGGTCAGGTGCTTTCTGCAGATACCAAGATTTCCAATAACGTCTATGGCCTGTACCTGGAAGCCGGTGGCAAGTTCGAAGGCGACCAGGCCCTGATCAAGAACAATCTTGAGGCCGATGTCCGCAAGGAAGCCGATGACATGGCCAAGAACGGCAAGCGTGTGACGCGTAATGTTTGGCATCGCATAGAAACGGGTTTCTAAGGGGTAGGGGTGCAAGAGACTTTTCGCAGATCCATTCGCAAGATGACGGGCAACAGTGTCCGTCTTTCGGTGCGTCCTAATCGCTCTGCGATGGTGGCAAACCTTTCCCAGTCCATGATGGTCACCTGGTCCATTGTGCTGTACGAGCATCTGGACGCCATGCTCAACGATCCTTCTGTGAATGTGGGCTCCTCGGAACTGATTTCCTATAGCGAAACCGCCTGGAAGCTTGCCGATGGCAGTTTTCCGCAGATTATCGCCGACGCCAACAAGCTTTACGACGAGTTCCGCACCAAGTGGATGCAGCGCTTTTCTACCGACGAGGTGATGCGCCTGCTTTTGGAAGGTGGCGACTTCTTGCACCATGACGAGGAAAAGGGCTGGGCCCTTACGGTAAAGAATAATAAGCAGGACATTAGCGCTTTTTACTCTGCCACGATCCACTTGCTGGTGAGTGATGCTGAACCTTTGTTCGTGCGCATGCATGGCCGCGTGATGCAGTTGCAGGAAAAACTCTGCAAGTACTGGCACGGTGAAAGTGCCGTGGATGCGGTTTCTAAGTTGCTGCCCAGTCTTGAGGCCTCTCTTAGGGACAAGGAAAACTCCATGGTGGTGTCGTTGCGCAGTTCTCTGAACGCCCTGGCGAAAAAGCGTTTTGCCGCGGCCTTTGCTACCAAGAGTCCTGCCCGCTACTATACTTCGGCAGCCAGTTGCGCCCGTAACGTAGGTCGCTACTGGAATCCCCATTATGCATACGAGAATGGATTCCTGGCCTTTACCGATGATTTTTGTGATTATGCCCGCGGCCTTACTATTCAGATTATTGAATGGTACCAGAGCAAGTGGGCGTTGTTTCTCCGCGGGTTCTCTCGCGGCCAGTTGAATTTGTTTGAAACCATGGCCTCCTATAAGGCTAATACTGATGCAGGTACAAAATGAAAAATGCATTTACAACCACCTTGTTGCTCACCATCGTAGGTTTTGTGACCCTCGTAATCGGGGCTTGCTACTTTGGCGCTCCGCTCTTTGGCTGGGTGATTCTTGGAGCGATCTTTGTGGTGTTTCTTGTGGAGCAGGCCGTAGCGCTTAAAAAGTTGAAGCAGATTTCTGCGGAATCGGAAATTCTGGAATCTTGTGAAAGTCGCGGTTCCTACAATGTATCTGGCGATGGCGTGGTTGCAAAGCGCGTTGCTCTTGCCCGTAAGCTGGTATCCAAGGGAATTCGCCTGGATTCTCCCATTGCGTACGAAGTGTTGAGCAGCAACGTTGACATTACCGTTCCCCGTAGTGCCGGCGGCACCGTGATTCTCCTTGGCCTTATGGGAACCTTCTTTGGCTTGATGTATTCCGTTGCTACTGCCGGCGGAGCCATCGACAATTCTACCACCCAGGGCACCTTGGATACTATCCAGCTTCTGTTCCAGGGTATGAAGGGCATCTTTGGTACTTCCCTTTGCGGCTTGTTTGCAGCCTTGGTTTTGAACGCCTGCCGAACCATGCTGAACTCCAGCCGAGATCAATTCATGGCACGCCTAGATGCAATGACCCTGAACATGCAGGGAGATGCCAGCAACGAAGTGGAGCAGAACAAGAACGAATTGGAACGCTTGTTTGAAGCTGTCGAAAGCAACTTGAAGTCCGTTACCGCCGCTGTGCAGACTGGTCTGGTTGGCGTAGTGAACATGATGGGCGAGGAACTGTCCGCAACTACGGCCAAGCTGAATCAGAGTGTTTCTTCTTCTGTGGAACAGTCTTCTGCCAAGGTTTCTGCCTCCGTGGAGCAGATTTCTGCCGAAATGACTTCCTCCGTGAAGTCCTTGAATGAATCCCTGGCTTCGGCAATGAGCAACATGAACCAGTCTATGCAGAATCTGGGTGGTGCCGTTTCTAGCGCTTTGTCTGGAGCCTTTGCTCCTATGGAGAACAGCGTGAAGGCCCTGGCTTCTTCTGTAGAAGCCATTCCCAATAAGCTGGACGAAAAGCTGAACGGCCTTTCTGATGCCTTGAACTCTGGCTTGGGCAGCATTGCCGGCGGCGTTCAGAATTCTCTCTCCGGTGTTTCCGCCGATGTGTCCAATGCCCTGAGTGGTGTGGCAAGCAACGTTAGCGCTGGCCTGGATGGCGTGTCTCGCGATGTGGCTTCTTCTGTTGCAGAACAGGTGAAGCAGTCCAACGATCAGTGGAATGAATTTATGCAGCGTCTGGAAGAACGCGCCACTTCCAATGTGGATGCCCAGAAGGAAGGCTTGGAAACTCTCAAGAACGTGGCCTTGCAGGTTGCCGAAAAGGCCCAGGCCGGTTCCGCAGAACTTTCCGCTTCCGTCTCCGAAAAGCTTGGTGCGCTTTCTACCGATATTCTTGCGGCCTTCCAGAAACTTTCCGAAACTTCTGCCGTATTGCTTGAAGCCCAGAAGGCTCTTACTGAAAGTATCGACAACCGCGTTGTCAAGGAAAAGGAAGCTACCGACGCACTTGGCGGCAATATCGTTCAGACCGCGGAGCTTATGCGCGTGAACCAGTCCGAGCTCAGCGCCAACCTGGAAATGCTCCGCGCCGGTTTGGAAACCATCCTCGAAAAGCTCAGCGGCGATACTGCCGAACATGACGAAGAAGAAAACTTTGTGGAACACCTGAACCAGTCCCTGGAGGCATTCCACGAACGCGCCAGCGAAGTCCTCATGGAAAATGCGGTGAAGACTCAGGAAATCCTCTTGGAAGTCTTGGAACAGACTCAGCGCTCCGTAGCCCCCGCGGCCCAGCAACCCAAGGTGGAGGGATAATCCATGCGGTTCCGCAAGGACGACAACAACAATCCCTGGATGGCTTACACGGACCTTGGCGTAGCCCTGGTGTCGTTATTCATCTTGGCGTTCGTCGCCATGGCCACTCTAAAGGAGCAGAAGGCAGAGGATCTTACCCGTACCGAAGAGGAAGTGCTGAGCTGCCAGGAAGAAATGCGGAAGATCGCAGCGGAACGCAACGCGCTGCTCTCCAAGAGCCTGCAGACTTCTATCGAGGCTGGTCTTATCGCCCTGGAAGACGGCAAGATTCAAATCCAGGCGAGTTTCCTTTTCCCCATTAATGGTGCCGATCTCACTGCAGAAGGCGTGAACGTCATCAAGGGCATTAGCAAGGGCCTTCTGGAAGCCCTGGATTCTACCGATGTTATCATGGTCAGCGGCTTTACCGACGATACTCCGGTGAAGTCCAAGACTTATACCAACTGGAATCTTTCTACGGAACGCGCCGTGAACGTGGTGAAGACGTTGATTGCCCAGGGTTTCCCCCCGGAGCGTCTCTTTGCCGCGGGCTTTGGCGAACACCAGCCCAAGTACCCCAACGATAGCGAAGAACACCGTCGCCTCAATCGCCGCGTAGAAATCGGCGTGACACCGCTCCAGATGATGGACAAGCAGAAGTAAGCAAAGGTTTTATGCAGGAACGTTTAGAAACACTTCGCCAAAGCATTGACGCTATCCGCAAGAGCGGAAAGTTGCCTCATTGGCGTATGGTCTATGCAGACAACCTGCTGAATCGCGCCGGTGAATACGTGGCTGTGGACCGCTTGCCCGAGGCGGGGATGGTTGCCGACAAACTGGATCGCTGGATTCAAACCCATAAGCCCAAGACCGAGGAATCCAGCCGCTTCGCCGAGAATCCCATGATCTTCTGGAACGAGGACCTGCTGGGAAATGTTTCGGAACAGATCAAGAGAACCCTGGCCGAAAAGCGTATGCTTATCCCCAATACCGAAAGGGATACTATTCTTCGCCGTTTGAACGTGGTTGAATCATGGATCAAGACCGGAGATTTTCTTGCGGCTCACGAGGAACTTCTTTCCTTACGCGGGGCCCTGATTGCCCGCCTTCGCCGTAGTTACCGTGCTCGCCTAGCCGCGGTGACCGCTTACCAGGGTGGCGGATTCTCTCAACCCGAAGGCACCCTGATCGGCCCCTATAACGCTCGCCACACCCTGGAAGAAACATTCCATGTGGTGGGTGAACGCGACCCTATTTGGATCGAAGACTTTCTGGAAATTTACAACGACCTTTTCCGTATCGTGGAAAGGCTCGTTCCCCAGGACAAGAAGTAAACCTTACCGACATTTTGGTGGTTGTGCATGGTTGGGAACTTGTTGTACATCGTTTTGTTGGCTGGATTGCTTGTCTTTACCGCCTGTTCTTCCGATGATGAGGGGCAGGTGCTGGCCTCCTATAACGACTATGACGTGAACGGTATCGTCATAAAGGATGGCGTCTATACTGATTATCGCGACGGTCAAAACTACAAGGTGATTCTGATTGAAAACACCTACTGGTTTGCCGAAAACCTTAATTACGAAATGGATAACTCCTGGTGCTTTAACGAAAGCGAGGACAGCTGCGCTGTTTACGGACGGTTGTATGATTTTGATGCCGCGGTGAATGCATGCCCTGACGGCTGGTTCTTGCCTTCGCCCGATGACTGGAATCGATTGGCTAGTTACGTTGAACAGCGAAATTCCTTTGAAAACGGCGGTACGAGCTTAAAGTCCGTTTCTCGCTGGGTTGTCTTGGATTCCATAGCCAGGGGGACGAACCGCTTTGGCTTTAATGCCTTGCCGGGGGGGCGAAAAAGTATCGAGGGTGACTATCTCCCTACGGGTAAGTACGGTTATTTCTGGACTAGGGAATCCATTGACGGGGCGATAGCTCGAGGATATACTTTAACCTACGAAAATGAATTTTTGGATAATGGTGAATACTACCGGGGGCACGGAATGTCGGTTCGTTGCGTTGCCAATTCATTGACTTATGGCAGTAATATCTCGAAGAATGGTCCCCTGGATTCCAGCTACCTTAAGGAAATTCCCATTGAGTACGGAACCCTTGAATACCAGGGGCAAACTTACAAGACGGTTGTGCTGAATGGTATGAATTTCATGGCCGAGAACCTGAACTATGAAACGGGAAACAGCTGGTGCTATAAAAACAGTGCCGACTCCTGCAAGAAATACGGTCGCCTTTACGATTTCGAAACGGCAAAGTCCGCTTGCCCCGAAGGCTGGGAATTGTTATCTGGTGGTACTTCCATTTTTGCGGGACTCAACCCCAGCAAGGAATCCTTTGATGTACTTCGCGAAATCGGCGCTTCTCAGATACGTGCAGAAGGAACCTGGTACAAGCAGGAGGATATTGACTTATGGGGTGTAAATCTGATGCCCGCAGGCGGTTACGATATCTCGGCGGATTCCTTTTTTGATGTCGGGTATACCGCCTATATGTGGATGTTTGAACCAGCTGCGTCCGGCGTCGTAGGCAAGGTGGCCAAGCTGATCTATTCCAATTCGTACTTTGATTATGACAACGCTACAGACAAATTTGCTTATTCCGTGCGCTGCGTAGAAAGTGCAACCATTCCAAGGGAAATCTAAAAAAACTGCCGATATGCTCGGCAGTTTCTTATGTTTTGAATTTTGTTTAGCGGACCTGGATTACTTTTAGTTTTGTTCCATTGCCGCTGTGAATCTTGAGTATGTAAGCGCCTTGGGGGATACCGTTTGTGTTCAGCTGATTCCCCTGGATTTCGCGGACCTTTGCGCCGCGAACCGTATACAAGGTGGCGCCGGTATCGGCGGAACCACTGAACTGTAGAGGCGCAGAATGGATGCCAGTATCGTCGGGGTTGCCGGGCTGCTCTTCCGGGTCAACCACAGGCGTTTCCACGTTTAACGGCTTCAGGGAAATCTTGTCCAGGTTGGGGCCGTCGTTGCCATTGACGGTGGCAAAGGTGATGTAGCTGATTCCCGCGGGGAGATTGATTTTTGTAGTGACGGATTCCCAGGTGGTCCAGTTTGCGAGGTTGACGAAGTCAATGGCTTCGGGCGTGTCGCAGTTGTCTGTGCAGACGGATAACTTGCGGGCCGCGGTGGAGCCATTGGCGTAAGTCATTGCGATCTCGTATTCACCCTTGGCGCTTACGGCAACAGGAATTTTTGCAAAGGAAACGCCGGTGTTGAAGTTCACGAAGCCGCTTCCGCTAAAGCCTGCGTTGTTGGATTCGATCCATGCGTTTTCGACGTCGCCCTCTTCGGCTTCAAAGGTGTAATCGCCGGAACCTACGAAGTTTGCCACCAGTTCGATGTCCTTGGAAGCCTTGATTTCTACGGTTTCGCTGCTGGCGTCGATATCGACTGCGCTGGTCCCGGTCCACCTGCTGAATTTCCATCCGGCGTTTGCCTGGGCGGTGAACGAGGCGGTCTTGCCCTCTGCAATCTTGACGCTGCTCAAGGAGAATTTTGCCGTTCCGCCAACTTCGCTACTCAAGGAGACCTTGTAATAGGGAATGGAACTTTCTACAACGACGATTTCATTGGAGGTCGCGCCCAAGCCGCCCATGGAGTTGGCTGCTCGCACCGTCACCTTGGAGCCGGGAGCGATGTCTTCCGAAGAAACGCTGTTGGTAGCGACGCTGGTCTTAAACTTGCCGTTGACGAACACGGCCCAGCAACGGGCGTTCTCGTCATCGGCCCAGACGATGTCTGCTCCATCCTGGGAAATTTTCGGAGCGTTCACCAGGACTGTTAATTTGTTCGGCTCCCACTTGTCGGAGCCGCCAAGAACGTTGGCTACCGTGTACTTGCTGGCGTCGCTTGCATTCCATACAGTCTTCAGGGACTTCGCTGTGGAAGCGTCTTTTCCGCCGTCAAAGTATGTCTTGCGCCTGCTGACGTCAACGGCGCCGCCGTTACCGTTCTTGCTGTTGTATTCGCCGAAAACATCCGGACCGGAATTCATATCCGGGCCCCAGCCTTCCGCTCTTGGCTGGGCGTACATGGTGGTGTTCAGGAATACGGTCTTGGCATGTCCCCAGGAACGTCCCAGGTAAAAGGTGCCGTTGAAGCCGCTGTTGGACACGTTGATTTTTGCGTTGTTAAAGACGTAGCCCCAGCTGGTGGAAGTCTTTGCCGCGGTAATGTAGCCGCCGTTTCGGGTCATGACCAGGTTGGTGCCTTCGAACCACACATCGCCATCGCCGCAGATGAAGTCCACGGTTCCCTGAATCTCGCCGCCTTCCCAATAAGTTCTGCCGCCCTTGTTGGTGTAGTACGTGTCCTGGCCGCTGAGCAGTCGCACATTCTTGAAAATGTACTTGTCGCCAATCTGCTGGATGGTCACTTGTCGGGCTGCTTCGGCGCTGGCAAAGGAACTCTTGTTCCGCACCGTCAGATCCTGCATGTACATCCCATTGTTGTTGGGGAAGTACAAGGTGGCAGTGACGCTGATGCCCTCGGTATCGGTGGTGTTTGAAATGGTTGTCTTGTCGCGGCTTTGGCCGATCAGCGAGACATACGAAGTGGAAAACGCGCTTCGGCCATGGGAGTCGCCAGTCACCTTCGTGATGTCATACTCTCCTTCGGGGAAGAAGATCACGAAGCGGTTGCCTTCGGAGGGCTTGGCCGCGGCAGCAGCTGCAGCGGCTGCCTTGAAGTCTCCATCGACACCCACGACAAAGTCAAACTTCTTCTTGGTGATGCCGAATGCATCGGTGACAAAGCCTGCGGCCAGGAAGGCGGAAATCAATAAGCGGGCCTTGTTCATTACTTCCTTCCATTGGCGCGGACTGCACCCTTGTCGGTTTTGTAGAATGCTCCGGCACCCTTGCCGAAACTTCCGATGTAGGCCTTGCGCTTTGCAGACTTTTGCTGTAGGCTCTGCTTCTTGATGGCTGTTTCACCACCCTCTTCGGAATTTTCCGTAGAGGTTTCCGGCTGCAATTCCACCTTGCCCGCCTTCAGGCTTTCGTTCATCCAGCCGATGACGTCGATGTTTGCCATGCCGTCCTTGCCGAGGCTGGTGAAGGTAAGCTCACTGTAGCCCCTGGGAAGTTCCACGTCGACGGATGTGGTTTTCCAGGTGGTCCAGCCGCCGGTGGCGTCCATGCTGCCGGATTCCAGCTGCGTTACCGGCTGGGCGTCTGCGATTTCTTTGCCGTCTGCGCCAATAAGCGTTTTGCTGCTGACGCTGAAGCCTCTGGCGGAACTGCCGCCATTTGCGTAGCGGATGTAAAGGGTGAACTTGCCTGCCTCTGCTGCGGTGACTCCGTATGTGACGTAGCTGCCAGTAGCGTTATCCACGTTGGCGTAGCCTTCGCCGACGTAGCCGGTGTTCGTCGTTTCTGCCTTGACGCCCTTGATGTCTACGGAGTTCACTCCGTCGATGACGAAGCTGCAGGTGTCGCTTCCGCACATGGCTGCAGGAGGCGGCGGGGGAGGAGGCGGTACGTAATCGTCGCTTGCCTTTTCAAGAGCCTCGAGGTAGGCCTTTTCAGTGCTGATGAGGGCGGTGCCGTATTCGCCTGCCCACTGGTAACCGGTGCGGCGTTCCTCGGAAATCTTGGTGAAGTCCTGGGTCTTGGTGCTTGCGCCGTCGCGGTCGCAGAAGAAATAGTTGTCGTTGTTCACTTCGTAAAAGCGGTACCATAGGACGCTGCCGTCTTTCTTGTCAAATGTTCCTGCTTTCTTGTTGAAGTATAGGCCTGTGACCTTCGTCTTTTTGTACCAGTTGATGGCGCTCTTGACTGCCAGCTGAATTTCGGGAGTCTGGTTGGGCCAGTTCATTAGGAACCACACCACGCCTGCAGATTCGCTGCCGGACTTGCTTTCCAGTTCGTAGGCGCGGGCCGGACGGGGAGCGTAGTTTGCGGTATCGTGCTGGGCGCACCAGACGGTGGGAATACCGTTGTTCACGATCTGGGCCTTCAGCAAGTAGTTGATGGCCTTGTCCATGGCGGAACCCATCTTGGCGCGGGTGGCGTCGTCGATGATGTCGCTGTCGAAGGGTGCTGTCTTGTTGGCGATATCCATCATGGTCAC
>JAZLKH010000113.1:0-10880 GCA_045597545.1 Fibrobacter sp. | reverse complement strand
AAGGAATTTATCGCCATGGCGAAGGATGTCAAGAAGAATCCCGACCGCCTGGCCCATTACCGTAAGATTTTCAAGAACGTCTATCCGTTCAGCGATGGAATGATTAAGATTCTCTTGGCGAACGAGGCCAAGCCCCTGCGAACGGTAATGTTCCTCAACGCAATGCTCGGCCTCAAAGGCGACAGGGCTATTTCGAAGTTTACCTTCGGTGTGCAGGAAAACCCCGGCGTGTTGAACGAGAAAACCGCAATTTTTGACATTTACGGAACTACCCAGGCAGGGGAGTCTGTACTTATTGAAGTTCAGCAGAATTACAACCAGCTGTTTGTGGATCGTCTCATATACTATACATCCCGCGTAATCAGTAGAACTGTGAAGAAATCCAAGTCCTACGACCTGCCGCACATCTACATTTTGAGTATCCTGACCGAAGATCAGTTCGTCCTGGACCGAGACCATTACTACCACACTTTGGAATTGGTTCGCAATAGAAAGTTTTACTATGATAAACTGGATATCAACCTGGTAGAACTTGAGAAGTTCTTTGCAATCGAGGACCGTACTCCGCAGGAACAGCGTGAACAGAGCCCCAGGGCGGACATGCTTCGTCTTTTTCGCGATATCCTGGAGGACAAGGAAATCACGGAGGAAAAAGCCGGAAGCCTCCTTGACAGGGAGTTTGCAAATGATGTATCTTTTGCTACGTACACCAATGACGTATTTCTTCTGGAGGCCGATGGCATGACTGATCTCGCATACGAAAAAGAAGGCTCGTACCTGCAGGGTAAAGCCGACGGCGAGCAGATTGAGCGCGAAAAAGCCTTGTCTGAGAAGTTGCAGGCTGCTCGCGAGATGCTTCGCGAAGGGGATTCCGCCGAAAGGGTCTGTCGAATTCTAAAACTCACCGAGGAACAGGTTAAAGCCTTGTAGCCTTTGCGTGTTCCCTTCTACATTTCCTATCCGCTTTTTTTTTCTACTTTATACCCGAAAGTTATTCTAGACAGATGATGCATTCGAGAATATCTCTCGTCTTTCGTCTCTCGTCTCTCGTCTAAGAGGTCATTATGAACATTCTCGTAGTCGGTAGCGGCGGTCGTGAACACGCCATCGCCCTCGCTGTTAAGAAGTCCCCCATGTGCGATTCTCTCATTTGCGCACCGGGCAATCCTGGCATGGCAAACCTGGGCAAGTGCATTCCCGTTGATGTAGCTGACCCCAAGGCAATTGCAGACCTGGCTGTGGCAAACAACATTGATCTCGCCATCATCGGACCGGAAATTCCCCTGGTGGCTGGCGTCGTAGATGAATTCCGC
This sequence comes from Fibrobacter sp., assembly GCA_045597545.1. Taxonomy (GTDB): domain Bacteria; phylum Fibrobacterota; class Fibrobacteria; order Fibrobacterales; family Fibrobacteraceae; genus Fibrobacter. The sequence continues at coordinate 9,567 of JAZLKH010000113.1, read as the reverse complement.
GCCCGCGGTCTTCGCGCTTTCGGCCCCACTGCAGCCGCTGCAGCTCTTGAAGGTTCCAAGGCTTTCAGCAAGGACATCATGAAGAAGTACAATGTTCCTACTGCTGCTTTCGAAACCTTTACTGACCTCGCTTCCGCCAAGAAGTTCCTGGCCGAACATCCCGCTCCCATCGTGGTGAAGGCTTCCGGCCTTGCCGCTGGTAAGGGCGCCATCGTCTGCATGACCGACAAGGAAGCTGACGACGCTGTTGAAGAAATGCTTGGCGAAAAGGCAGTCTTTGGCGAATCCGGCAAGACTGTGGTGATTGAAGAATTCATGGATGGCGAAGAAGCCTCCATCTTTGTCGTTTCCGACGGTAAGGATTACACCATCCTCTCTTCCGCTCAGGACCACAAGCGCGTCTTCGATGACGATAAGGGTCCCAACACTGGTGGAATGGGTGCCTACTCTCCGGCTCCCGTGGTGACCGACGAACTTCTGGACGAAGTGAAGAAGACCATCATCGAACCTACCCTCAAGGGTATGGCTGCCGAAGGCAAGCCCTACACTGGCGTGCTCTATGTGGGCATCATGGTAACCAGTAAGGGCCCGAAGGTTGTGGAATACAACTGGCGTCTGGGCGACCCAGAATGCCAGATTGTTCTGCCTCTCTATGATGGCGACGTTCTCGCATTGTTCGACGCTGCCGAAAAGGGCGAACTCTCTAAGCTTGGCGCTCCTAAGGCTCCCAAGGGTTCCGCTGCAATCGTGGTTCTCGCAAGTGCCGGCTATCCTGGTTCCTACGAAAAGGGCAAGGTGGTTACCGGTATTGAAGAAGCCGAAAAGAACGGCGCACAGGTTCTCCACGCCGGTACTAAGATGGCCGACGGCAAGCTGGTCACCAACGGCGGCCGCGTGTTCGGCGTGGTGGGCCATGGCGCCACCTTGCAGGACGCTCTGAACGTTGCCTACGAAGCTTGCGAAAAGGTCCAGTTCGAAGGCAAGTTCTACCGCAAGGACATTGGTAAGAAGGGTCTCGCCCGTTTGGCTAAGTAATGCCCGCGCGGTTCTCTCAACGCTTGTTCAAATAAAAGAGGATTTAAAATGTTTAACTATACTGAAAATGCAAAGGTCGGCATCGTTGCTGGTAGCAAGAGCGACCAGGAAGTTGTAGACAAGATCACCGCCGTGCTGGATAGCTTTGGCATCAAGTGGGAATTGAACATTCTCTCCGCACACCGCACTCCCAACGCTACTGCAAAGTACGCCAAGGAAGCCGCCGACCGCGGTCTCCAGGTGATCATCGGTGTTGCAGGTCTCGCCGCCGCTCTTCCGGGCGTGCTGGCTGCTCACACCATCCTTCCCGTGATCGGTCTGCCCTGCGCTGGCGGTCCCCTGAACGGTGTGGACGCCCTCCATTCCATCGTCCAGATGCCCGGTGGCATTCCTGTTGCAACCGTAGGTATCGGTAACGGCAAGAACGCCGGCTACCTGGCCGCCCATATCGTTGCACTCTCCGATGCCGACGTGAAGGCTAAACTCGTGGAATACCGCAAGGGTCTAGGCGATATCGAAGGGTAGTAGGTTCCAGGTTCCAGGCTCGAGGTCCCAGGTACGAGATATCTGGCTCGAACCTTGCTCGCTCACCACTCACCACTCATAGCTCACGGCTCATAGCTCACGGCTCATAACTCACAGCTCACTACTCACCACTCATGGCTCATCGCTCACAGCCCACAGCTCATGGCTCATGGCTCATCGCTCGCAGCTTCCTGCTGGCGCTGTGTTTTGTGATGTTCTCCTTTGCCGGTGAACCAAACCTTCCCGAAGTCAAGGCTCCTTGGATGAAAGGGGAAAAGCTGACGTTCTCCCTGGGCTGGGGCCCCATTACCGCAGGAACTGCAACTCTTCAGGTGAAGCCCGCCGCCGATGGCAAGACCGAGTTCTACTCTTTGGCTCACGATAGTGGCACGCTGAAAAAGTTGTACCCCGTTGCCGACACCATTTACACCCGCGTCCGCAACAAGGGCCTCATGACCGAGGTTTTCCGCAAGACCCTTCACGAGGGCAGCTACCACAACAAGTCCGTCATCCGTTTTGACCGCAAGGGCGAAAAGGCCTGGCTTTCCGACACGGTCTTTACGGATCCGGTCAAGCGCACCGTTAAACGCTCTGCCGATACGGCTGTGGCCATCCAGGGTGACGAGCACAGCATTATTTCTGCATTCTACCATGTTCGAACGATGCCTCTCACCGTTGGCGACACCACCAAGTTCTCCGCCGTCAGCGGCAAGAAACGCTACGAGCTCAAGGTTCTTGTCCATGGCCGCGAAAAGCTCAAGACCAAGATTGGCGAGGTCAACACGGTCAAGGTGGAACCTATGCTGGATGGCGACGGCATCTTCGTTTCCAAGGGGCGCATCTTCATTTGGCTCTCCGATGACGAACGCCGAATCCCGGTTCTCATGGAGTGCGAAATCGCCTTGGGGTCCATCAAGGCGAAGCTGATTTCCGCGGAATAGCCCTAAATGGAGCGAATAAACCAACTTTTACATGCCGCCGTTGCAAATTTTTTCCGTAAATAAGTTATATTCCACTAGAGATTTTATAAGCCGAGGCTTTTGATGTTAAAAAAATTGCTTTTGAGTGTCTGCCTGACCGCCTTTATGGCCTGGGCCCAGGATGACGAAGATGATGATGGTTTCGTATCTGCTCCGTCTGCTGCTGCCGTAGCCGATGACGAGGAAGAAGATGATGGCTTTGTTTCCGCACCTTCCGGTGGCTCCAAGGCTTCTATCGATACGGATTCTGAGGATGACGATGACTTTAGCGATGCCGGCTTGAGTGCTGCTCAGCGTAAGGAACAGGCCGATCGTAAGAAGTTCGAAGAAGAACAGCGCCAGGATGAATATGCAAACTCTCTGCGTCGTCGTGACTGGCTCCGTAACCGCTTGATCTTCCAGGTGGGTATGGGGTCCCGTTATCCGTTCATGGGTGAAACCGGCATGGGTATGGGTCTTGGTATCGGCGTTGAATACATCTTGCCGTTCCACATGTCTGTCTTCGGTTCCTTCGGTTTCTTGCCTAAGGGAACGGACAACGACTTTGAAGAATGGGAACTTGAAGGCGGTACGGGTTGGAAGGCCGGTATCAACTACTACCTCTTCCCCAAGAATCCCCTCCACCTGGGTGTTTCCGCCTCCTACGGCACGGTCTACTACGATCATGACATTGTTCCTGTGGACGGAGTCCGTGCTTTGATTACTGCAACGGGTTTCCAGTTTGATGTCCTGATTTCCTACATGACCAATGAATGGTACTACCTCCAGTTCTCCATCGGTATGTACTATTCTCCGGAATTGGGCAAGGGTGAAGGCGAGGATCCGAAGGCCGAATCTATCGAAGAACAGGAAGCTTCCCCGTACAAGGATAATCCTAGCTTCACTTACTCCGACATTCGCGGACAGTATGTCTCCCGCGTTATCGACAGCAAGGGTATGAGCAAGACTGGTATCGTCTTCGGTATTGCAGTTGGTTACGCTCTGCCGGAACTTTTCCCGGATGATACCGAAAAGCGCCGTCGTGAACGTGAAAAGGCTAGAGCCCGTTCTGGCGTTGCTGGTCGTTAATCCTTTAGGGTGTTGACGTTTTTTGCAAAGAGAGGCTGCCGTGGCAGTCTCTTTTTCTATATTATCGGTAAACGCCCTTGTAGCTCAGTTGGATAGAGTGTCAGCCTCCGAAGTTGAAGGTCGTGCGTTCGATTCGCATCAAGGGTATGCAAAATGAAAGCCTCCCAATCGGGAGGCCTTCATTTTATAGCCAGTGTTTTTGAGTTGAGTGCGCGTTCGACCGCAGCCTACGGCGCGTTTTTCAAATTGCGTGTCGCCTAGAGAAGTCGGACTATCAGTTCGTGCGGTTCGGCGTCGATGACCAGGGCCTGGCGGAATTCACCTACCTCGCCGTCCCCTTCCAGGACCTTCACGATATCGTCCGTATCCAGGGAGTTGCCTTCGGTACGGCCGTAGAAGTGGTATTCGCTTTCTTCGGCAACTTCGTCCAGGATTACGGTCACGGTCTTGCCGATCATGTCCTCGGCGTACTGGGAGGCCAGTTCCTCCTGGAACTCGGTTACCGCATCCAGGCGCGCACGAGCCTCGCTTTCGTCCACGGGGGCAAGCTTCTTCATGCTCATCACGGGAGTGCCTTCCTCAGGGCTGAACACGAAGCCGCCCAGGTGCTCGAACTTGATTTCCTGCAGCAGGTCCATCAGGTCCTCGAAGTCCTCGTGAGTTTCACCGGGGAAGCCCACCAGAACAGTTGTACGTAATGTGACGCCAGGAAGCTTCGTCCTGATTTTGCGAAGAATGTCGCGAAGTTCTTGTCGAGTGTACTTGCGCAACATGTTCTTCAGCACGCTGTTGCTGCTGTGCTGGATGGGCATGTCGATGTACTTCACCAGGCGGGGTTCCTTGGCCATCAGGTCCAGCAGTTCGTCATCTATAAATGCAGGGTACCAGTACAGCATGCGGATCCAGGGAATGCTGGTCTCTGCAAGCAATGCCTTCAACAAGTTGGTGAGAGTTTCGCTCTTGTTCTTCTTTTCACGACCGAAGTAGGTGGTGTCTTGGGCGATGAGGGTCAATTCCTTGATTCCCTGGGCTTCCAGTTCCTTGGCTTCCTTCACCAACTCTTCGATGGAAACGGACTTTTGCAAACCGCGAATGTTGGGGATGGCGCAATAGGCGCAGCGTCGGTTGCAACCTTCGGCGATTTTCAAGTAGGCATGGTGGGGGAATCCGCCCAGGTTTAGACGGGGCAGTTTGTCCGGATTGCAGCCAGCGGGCTGCTCGATTCCCATCTTCGCCAGAAGTTCGCCGGGCTTGTAAGTTCCTGCCCAGTAATCCACCTCGGGAATTTCCTTTTCCAGCTCTTCACCATAGCGCTTACTAAGGCAACCGGCCACAATGAGCTTCTGCCTGGTTTTCTTGGCCTTTGCCTGGGAAAGGATGGCGTTGATGGATTCTTCCTTGGCGGCTTCGATAAATCCGCAGGTGTTCACCAAAATATAGTCCGCCTTGGATGCCGTGTCCGTGGTCTGGAATCCGGCGTTCAGCATTTCTCCAACTAGGCGTTCCGCATCCACCTGATTCTTGGAGCAACCCAGGTGGACGACAAAAATCTTAGGCTTTCTTGTAGGCATGAGCGCAAATATAAAAAAGAAAGGTTCCGCGCAATGCGGAACCTTCCAACTAATAGCTTAGACCTTATTCCCAGTCGTCGTCCACATCCGCTGCTGGAGCCGGAGGTGCTGCTGGAGCAGGAGCGGGAGCCGGAGCAGGAGCGGGAGCCGGAGCAGGAGCGGGAGCCGGAGCAGGAGCGGGAGCCGGAGCGGGAGCCGGAGCAGGGGCCGGAGCCGGAGCAGGAGCAGGTGCGGGAGCCGGAGCCGGAGCAGGAGCGGGAGCCGGAGCAGGAGTGGGAGCCGGTTCGGCCTCGTCGTCCCAATTGGCGCTGCTTGTTGTTGTGCTGCTGTAGGATTCTCCACCGCTAGGATTGCCAACTTCGTCGTTCTTGGACTTGTCGACCCACCAGGCGAAGTTTAACGGGCTCAGCACATTCTTACCGAAAGCTTGAGCATTGGCGGAGTTTTCAAAGTAGCCTACGCGAATACGGTAGTAAGTGCCTTCCAATTCACCAGGATTCTCAACGGAGGCGATGTAAGCCTTTATTCCGTTGTCGGCCAGCTTCTTCACGATGGCGTCTGCAGCCTTCTTGGAGGATTGAATGCTAACCTGGATGGCGTATTCGCCTTGTTCCAGCTGCTTGACATCGCCAGCTGCGGCGGGGGCTGCCGCGGGTTTTGCCTCTGCTGCCGGAACTTCAGCCTTTACTGTGTCATTCTTTGCGGAGAGAGACTGAATGGGGACCAGCTGAGGTTCGTCAGCGTCCTTGGCCTCGGGCTTAGGGGCTTCCTGTGCGGGAACGGCCTTCGGAGCTTCTGCCTTGGGGGCCTGGGCTGCCGGCTTTGCCGGTTCCATCTTGGGTACCACATCCTCATCGCTACCGCAAGCTACAAAAAGGGAGCATGCCAAGGCGATGGAACTTAAGGAAATCGCGGAAATAGATTTCATTCAAGTCTCCAAAATTGATAAAATATCAAAATATTATTGTTTTGAAAAGGTGCCTAAAATATACATAAGTCTTTGATATTCCGCAAGTTATAAAAAATAAAAAGCCCTTTTTTTGACCCCTTGACGAAATTCCGGGGAATAGATATATTTGGCTATCCAAAAACGAATTTTAAATTTAACCAAAGGATTATCGTGATCGGCGTAATTGTTAAGTCCAACGAACCTTTCGAACGCGCTCTCAAGCGTTTCACCAAGTCTTGCGAAAAGAACGGCATCATCTCCGATGTCAAGAAGCGTCAGCGCTTCGAAAAGCCTTCCGAGGAAAAGAAGCGCATCGAAACTGCAGCCCGTCGTAAGCGTCTCAAGGAAATCGCAGACGCTAACCGCAAGCGTCTCTACTAATTCGATTATTTCGAATTGATTTGCATCGGTGAGTCGTCAACCAACGGTTGATGGCTCATTAGGTGTTTATACTGAGTTTTTGATCCAGCGTAGATCGTTTAAATTATAAATCTCATCGCTCAGAGCGAAGCGGACACATCGCTCATAGCTATATGGCAAGTGCATTGCTTACTCAGATTCTCGATGACGTCAAGGCCTCTATGAAGGCTCATGACTCCGAAACCCTCAGTGTTCTTCGTACGCTTCACTCCGATATCAAGAACGAAGCCATGAAGGCTGGCGCCACACCGGCTCAGATTACCGAAAGCATCACCGACGAAATGTGCGTCGACGTGTTGGCCAAGAGCGTCAAGCAGAAGCAGGAAGCTATCGAAATCCTCAAAAAGGGTGGCTTTATGGACAAGATACCTGCCGAAGAGGCAGTGATCGCCATCTATAAGAAGTACATGCCCGCCGAAATGACCGAGGATGAGGTCAAGGCTCTCATTGCCGAAATCAAGGCCGCTACCGGTGCTGCAAGTCCCAAGGACATGGGCAAGGTCATGAAGGAGCTGCAGCCCAAGGTCAAGGGCCGTTTCGATGGCAAGCGCGTTAGCGCCCTCGTCCAGGAAGCATTGAAGTAGTGATTAGTAAACAGTGGTTAGTAAACAGGAATCACTAACCACCAACCACTGCTATGCAATCCGGCGATCAAAATAAAATTCAAGAACTGGAACTGCTCTACAAGATCAGCTCCATTTTGAACCAGAGTCTGGATTTTGAAAACGTCGCCCATCCGGTGCTACAGACGCTGGAATCCGTAATGGGGGTGGAACATGCCACCCTTACCTTGTATAATCGCCACACCGGCGAAATCTCCATTGAAATCGCCGAAGGTCTCTCTAGTCGCCAGGCCCGTAAGGGGCGCTACAAGGTTGGTGAAGGTATTACTGGCCGCGTGGTGGAAACGGGCAAGCCCATCGTCATTCCCTCGGTGAGCAAGGACCCGAACTTCCTTGACCGAACGGGCCGCGGAAAGTCCGAGAACAAGGCCTTCCTCTGCGTTCCCGTAATCATGGAACAGGAGGTGGTTGGTGCCCTCAGTGCAGATCAGCAGAATCCCGACGAGGCAAGCCTCAAGGACCTCTTGCGCCTCATGGAAATCATCGCCCAGATGCTGGCCACCGCTGTAAAGCTCCGTCGCCAGGCTCGCGAAGAAAACGAAATCCTCAAGGCCGAAAACGAACGTCTGACCCTGGAACTTAAGGACCGTTTCCATCCGGACAATATAATCGGTCGCTCTGCAGAAATGCAGCAGGTCTATGCGCAAATCGACCAGGTGGCCAAAAGTCCCATGCCCGCCATCATCATGGGGGAGGTGGGTGCCGGCAAGGGCCTTGTGGCCGAAGCCATCCACTACCGCTCCGAGCGCAGTATGGGCCCCTTCATCCGTGTCCACTGTGCCGCCCTTCCTGAATCCGTCTTGGATCGGGAACTTTTCGGCAGTGAAAAGGGAGCCTTGGTGGGCGTGCTTTCCGAAGCCCCTGGTCGCGTAGAACAGGCCGACGGCGGTACACTCTTTCTCGACGAAGTGGCTGAACTTTCGCCTAATTTACAGATAAAGTTGCTGCGTCTTTTGCAGGATGGTGAAATGGAACGTGTGGGCGCTCGCTTTCCCAAGAAGGTGAATGTCCGCGTCATTGTTGCTACTACCCGTAACTTACAGCAGATGGTGCAGGACGGTTCTTTCCGCGAGGACCTTTATTACCAGCTGCATATTTTCCCCATCTACGTTCCCTCGCTGCGTAAGCGCAAGACCGACATTGTGCTTTTGGCGGACTACTTCGTAGAGCATTACTGCCGCATGGTGGGCAAGAACGTTCGTCGCCTCGCTCGTGGTACCATCGAGATGCTCATGAGTTACCCATGGCCGGGTAATGTTCGCGAATTGGAAAATGCCATCGAGCGTGCGGTCCTAGTTGCCGATGGAGACGTCATCTATCCTCATCATTTCCCGCCTACCATCCAGACCGACGAAACCAGCGGAACCTCTGTCAGCGGAAACCTTAAGCTTATGGTGGATGCCTACGAACGTGACATCATCTGCGATGCGTTAAAGAGTTCCAAGGGCAAGATCGCTGCTGCCGCCCGCAGCCTCTCAACCACGCCTCGCATTCTTACATACAAAATAAAACAGCTGGGAATCGACCTAGCTGCATTTACTCGATAAACCTCTCACCTTTTTGTCATGCTGACGGATGCCAGCATCGGTTGTTAGTTCCAGGTGGCGGTGAGTCTTGCTGAAATTGACAAGGACCCGTCCCTTGCATCGTCTAGATTGTAGGCGAAACCGTAAAGCAGTGCTGCCGTGGCGCCAATGCCCCAGTTGTCGCTGACCCACCATTCCTTGCCGAAGCCCAGCTGGAATCCGAATCCACTTTGGGAGAATCTGTCAGGGTTTGTTTTGACGGATGCGTTAAATGTTGGAATGTCGTCACCGAATCTAAATTGGCTGATACCCAGAGATGCGGTGGCTAGAAAGTTGTCCATAAAGTAGTAGGTGGCTCCGATACCGAGAAGAGACATATTTGTCTTGTATTCATCACCATCATCGGAGTAGCTATCGGTTGGGGTCATTCCGGCCAAGGTCATGTGCAACAGCAGGTTGTTTGCAATTCTTCCGCCAATTTTTACATCAAGATCCGTAGCTGTTCCGCTTAGGTTTGATGTGTTGTCATCATAGTCGCTAGTCACAAAGTCAATATTCTGGTAGCCAAAACCCATTGCAATGCTCAAAAAGAATCCGTCGTGAGTTTTGGGTGCGGAAGCCGCAAAAGCGGATGCCGCGGCCAAAGAAAGTATAGACAAACATTTTTTCAAGTGAAACCTCCTAAAATTGAGTGGTAAAAGATAGAAACAGAAATCGTGAACTTTTGTTTTTTTTGTAAACATTTGTAAATATTCGTGAGTGTGCGATAGAGAGTCCTTTGTAGGTTCTTTCCCCGTCCCCCCTGTCTATTTCCTACTACCTGCTTCCTACTAATTGCTATCTTTATCCCCGAAAATGAAAATTCACTCC
>JAZLKH010000112.1:0-12949 GCA_045597545.1 Fibrobacter sp. | reverse complement strand
GGTGACGGCGTTGCTGTTGGAACTGGCGGTATGGAAAACGTGGTCTACGAAGCTGGCGAAGTAGATGAACAGGCTTCTGTATTGCGTGAAATTCAGCCGAAGTTCCCGGATAGGGCCAAGAAGCTTGGCGTATCGGGTTACGTAAAGGTGTTGCTAGTAATCGACGTGTACGGAGATGTGGCCCAGGCCCAGGTATTGACCCAGGATCCGCCGGGATACGGCTTCGATGTGGAGGCCTTGAAGGCTGTTCGCCAGTGGAAGTTTAGCCCTGCCCAGTTGGGCGGATATCCCGTAGCCCAGAAGGCTACAAAGGAGTTCCGCTTTGTTAACTAGGTTTGCCCAGATACTGAGCCTGTGGCTCCTTCTTGCCTCTGCGGCTTTTGCTGCCGATGACTATTTTTTCAAGGCCAATGAACTCTATGACCAGGGAAAGTACAAGGAGGCTGTGCCTCTTTATCGTGCAGCCATCGATGAAGGCCGTTACGAGCCTTTCGCCTGGTTCAACCTGGGCAACGCCCTTGTGCAACTGGACCGTAAGCAGGTGGCCCTTGTCGCCTACAAGCGCACCGTAGAACTGCTGCCCAACTTCGAGAAGGCCTGGATGCTTATGGGCGACATCTACTACCTTGGCGGTGGTATCGGCGAGGCTGTGGCCGCCTACAATCGCGCCGTGGAACTTGGGGTAGAATCGGACCACGTTCACTTCGCCTTGGCGGAATGCTACATGAAGGGCCGCGACTGGACACTTGCCCAGAAGAACTTTGAAAGGGCCTTGCAGCTGAACCCCGATCGTATGGACGCCTGGTATGGACTTGCCGAAGTCTACGAAAAGCTGGGTGACTATGAGTACGCCATCAAGACGCTGCAGAATGCCCTGCAGATGACTGCAACGGCTGGCGCCGATGTTCACTTCACCTTAGCTTATTATTACCGTAGCATGGATTCCACGAGGCTCGCTCTCAACGAAATGGAAAACGGCATTCTCATGGATCCCGAGAATGTATCCGCCCGCCGCTACCTAGCTCAGATGTATGTGAAGGCGGAATCCCCGTGGATGGCCATTTTCACCTTGGAAGAAGGCTTGCGTCACAAGAAGGGCAAGGCCGATCTGAACCTGGACCTGGGACAGATTTACTTTAACCAGAAGCGTTACGACGAGGCCTTTGAATGTTACATGAGGGCTTGGCTGGCAGGAAATTCCCAGGGCCGTATCGGTGCCGAGAATGTGGGCCATACCTTCTCTAATGCCGGCGATACCGAAAAGGCCGAACAACTTTACAAGCGCATTCGCGAAAAGAAGTAAAAAAGATTGTATGGGTACGACATTTTCAATGGACAGAAAATTATATCACATCTGTCGAATCTGATCAAACGCTCCCGAACGGTGATGTTGAAGCCAGAAGGTCGATTCTTGCTTTTGTTGCAGATGAAAGCGAACTGAAAAAGTCTGGTACTGAAATAGTCTTGAAAAAAGAATCTCAGACAGATGTGGATGTCTACAGTCACTCTTATTACATTGACGGAGAACGCTCTGTTTCAAGTCGCATTTCAATTGATGCCAGTGGCTTCGTCGTAGAATTTCTTCCCCTGGAAGGCATGGTGTACGGTGTGGACAAGATAGAAGCCCATAAGAAGAATGATACCTTGTATACAATAATTAGAATTGCGAAAGGTCTGGAAGGTTATGATGAAGATGTCAGATACTATGTGGCTGGAAAGGATTCCTTGCATTGTAGTGAATGGTCTGTGACTCCTTCTGGAGAAAACCCGAAGCAAAAGTACACTGTAGAGATAGTCTATACTGATGGCGGCTATGTTCTTCGCAAACTGGAATACGGTGTGGAGGGTAGCAAGTATATTCAGGAATATTTCTTCACCGTAATGAAGGATTCCAGCGCTGAAGAATCTCCGGATACTTCTGTTGTTGAACTTCCTAAGGATTCGTCTGCGATTGATACGACTACGTCTTCCCAGGATTCTGTCGTAACGCCTAAGAATACAACGCTGGCGATTGCGAAACAAATGAAGCCTTTGCCTGTACTGAGACTTCGTGACAATTGCATCGACCTGAAGGGTCGTCGTTTCTCAAAGCAAAAGAAAGAACTGCCTTATCGCGTGCTGTTCTAGTTTTCTAAATTTTTTGCTATGAAAAAGAAGAAAGTTTTTAAGTCGCCGGCTCTGGCCCAGGCCAACCGCAGTAAGGAAGATCGTCTTCGTGACACATTGACTCAAATTGTAAGCGGTCAGAGCCGTCTGCTGAACCGCCCCGAGGACCTTTACGAAACCATCGCCAAGGGTTTGGATGACATCGAAGAAGTGAAGGATGGCAAGACCCAGCTGGAACTTTTGGCATGGACTCTTCGTGCCGATTTCGTAGCCTTTAAGGCCGAGGACGAGGAAAAGGAATACTGGGATAGCCTCTTCTACGATGCGGGAACCTTCTTCGTGGAACTTGCCTCCCAGTACGAAGACAAGGACTACATTGCCGACCTGATTCATGACTTGGCTCTGCGTCACGTAGGTGGCGAAGGCCGTTCCGTGGTGTTCCTCAGCATGGAGGAATTCATGCCGGCTGAGCGTGCCAAGACTTTGATGGAAGAGCTGATTGCGACTGTTAGCGAAGTGGAATTGGAAAACCGCGAAGACGTGCTGGACGCCATTTGCGACATGGCCGACTCCGTGAAGGATGCCGCCAACTTTGCCAAGGCAGCCCTCCTCAAGGATCCAGACAAGAGCAACGCCACCTTGATCGACATCGCCAACGCAAACTTCATGGCGGGTAACCTGGAACTGGCCAAGCAGTGGCTGGGCGACGTGAACAACCCGGGTAACGAAGATGAGGAAGCCTACCTGGATTTGCTTGCCGCCATCGCCGACAAGGAAGGCCGCAAGTCCGATTGCCTAAAGATCGCTCGCCGTCTTTATGAAACGTTCCCCAAGGTCATCAACCTCGGTCGCCTCTGCAGCTTACTGCCCGAAGGCGACGTGGACCAGTTGCTCAAGGAACACGAAAAGTTCCGCAGTGGGGATTCCGCGGATATCGAATACATGCAGTTGCTCGCCGCCCTCAAGCGTTACGCTCTGCTTTCTGCATACGTGACCCGCTTTGAAAACGAGCTCACCACCATGGATGCCGATGAGTTGACCGCCTTGGCCGATGCTGTTGAAAAGGATGGCCAGAAGGAACTGGCTCAGCATATCCGCGACTGGACCGTAGAGGAACCCGAGGAAGCGGAAGCCTTCGACGACAAGGACTGATTAGAGGAGAGAAAGTCCCTGAAGACTCCAATAACATTCTACTCTAAAAGCATTTCCTGTGGAATGGCGCCTTCGATTATAAGAAGGCGTCTTTTTTGATCTAGGCCGAGAGCGTAACCCACAAGGCTTCCGCCCTTGCCCACGACGCGGTGGCAGGGAAGGATAATCTGCAGCGGGTTCACGTGAAGGGCGCCGCCTACGGCTCGCAGGGCCTTGGGTTTGCCGATGGCTTCGGCTATCTGCTGATAGGTGCGTGTCTCGCCGTAGGGAATCTTTGCCATTTCTTCCCAGACTTGCTTTTGAAAGTCGGTGCCGTAAACTTTAATGGGAATGGAAAACTTCTTAAGTTTTCCGGTTAAGTACAAATTAAGCTGCTGCACCGCCTTTCGGTAGGCGCGGGCTACAGTGGATGGCAATTCGGCGTCGATGTCGGGAACGGCGTAGGCGCAGGCCTGGACCGCACTGGGGGTTGCCGCCCTGTTTTCGGAGTTCGTAAGTTCTCCACCACCGGAGTAGTACAAGCTGCAGAGCTTGGACTTCTCGAAGACGAATGTCCACTGGCCCCACAAGTTGCGGTGCCTTACTGTAGTGAACTTTTCATCTTCCCAATTCATATTGGTTACCTGGTTCGCATCAGCACGAACGGTTAACGCAACGGATATTCCTTGAAGTCCTGTACGCCGAATTCCTGTCGCAGGTAGTCCCAGCGGACCAGGCGATTCTTCCAGTAGTACTTGCGGTACAGACGGCGAGCCACGCGGCTGGTCAATTCGTAGGGAATGGTGTGGTGGTCGTCTGCGACACTTTCCATAGAAATGCGGAAGTCCAGTTCGCCGTTGACCACATCGACGGTTTCGCCAACTTGCACATCGGGAATGTGGCTCACGTCCACCATGGTGGCGTCCATGCAGACGCGACCGAGGATGGGGCAGAGCTGCCCGCGGATAGAGACGAATCCCTTGTTGTATTCGCCACGAAGGTAGCCATCGCCGTAGCCGATGGCGATGGTGGCAATGCGAGTGGGCTGCTGTGCCATCCAATAGCCGCCGTAAGAAACCGTCTCGCCGGGCTTCACATCGTGAATGTGGCGGATGGTCGACTTGATTCGCATCACCGGCTTTATGGGCCACGGCGAGGGCATTGCGCCCATGCAGTTGTAACCGTAGAGGGCAAGGCCCGGGCGCACCATGTCGAAGTGGCTTTCCGGATGGGTAAGGGTTCCTGCGGAACTGCTGCAGTGGCAAATCTCGGGGCGAAGTCCTTCGGCTTCCAATACGTCAACCAGTCGGCTAAAGCGCTGTATCTGAATTTCGGTCTTGGGATTGCCTGGCATGTCGGCGGTGGCCAGATGGGTGAACATACCCTCGAACTTCAGGTTCTTGAGGCTAAGGGCTGCGCGGATGTTGTTGAAGTCCTCGGCGTCGAAACCGTAGCGGTTCATGCCGGAGTCAATCTTAAGATGCGCCTTGCAGGTGCAGTTGTTTTCGCGAAGGAACTGGTCGAAGGCTACCGCCGTGCGCAGGTCCGTAATGGCTGCGGTGAGCTGGAATTCTACAAAGTAGGCAAAGTCGGCGGGAGTGCAGGGGCCAAGTACCAGAATGGGCAGGTCCATGCCGTATTGGCGAAGCAGCATGCCTTCGCTGATGTGGGCGACTCCCAGATAATCTGCGCCTCCGAACTTGGCTGCAAAGGAACAGGCGAGGCTGCCGTGACCATAAGAGTCCGCCTTTACCGGCAGCAGAATCTTGGTGTTGGTTGGAATCTGGCTGCGGATAAATTGAATGTTGTTGCAAAGGGCGTCTAAGTTGATTTCAATCCAGTTTGGGCGCGCAATCTTATTTAAATCGGGAGGAGTGGATAAAAGCTTCATAATGCACTAAATATAATTTTACTCTAACTTGGAATGATTTTTGTAAAGAAATAATGGGCTAAAATAAGGCCTGTTTTTGATGAAACCCTTTATTTAAAAGGGCTCGGAGCACGTTTTCAAATTTTACAATTCCAGCGAGAAATTTTTGTTTACCAAAAGGGGCGAACTTATACACGAACTTCTTTATAATTTCAAAGTGTTCAAGAGAAAATGTCGCCCCTGCATCGAAGAAAGGATCGCTCTGCAGAACGTAATCTTGAATAAAGTAATTCTTGGTCGGAGCCGAAAACGACGCTTTGAATTCCAGAATTTGTCCTTCTGTTTTGCTTGACATTCATGTTTTAGAAAAAGGCTTTTTGTTAAAAGTCCTGTTTCTCTGATGCACTCAGTGCGATGAAGCTTCCCTAATGAGCTGTTGTGATGGTATTGTCTTTTTTATTCATACAAATTAAACAACAATTCTTTCCCCAAAAGGGAAGGAGGATAAAATCATGAAAAAATCTAAAGAACCCATGAATGCGCTGGTGGCGTCCCTTATGCCTGATTCCGACAAGAAGATGGGATCCATTGCAGGAGCTTCTCTTGTTGTCGCCTTGGCTCTGTGCTTTTGGGCTGCGACCTACGAACGCTTAATCGAAGATGTGGTATTTGTGGATAACCCGAATACGGAACTCACGGCAACTATGAACATCATTGAAAAGAAAGAAGAAAAAAAGGAGGTCAAGCAAGAAAGAAAACCTTGCAAACCGATCAATCGCAAAAGACCTGGTGGTGGCGGCAAGTCCAGGGGTAACGGAAAGCCAAATGCTCCCGAATCCCGCGGAGTTCTTAAGGAACTGGCTGCCATGACCAAGAACGTCAATGCAAACGCCTACACTCTTGTAAGTGAGAAATTTGCCAAGGATATCGATAAGGTACTTAAGAACGCAAGCGGACTCCAGGTGACTGGAAAAACGGCAATCAACAGTACTCGTCGAGGCAAGGCCGATGCTGGCTTTAACGAAGGCTATGCTTCTGGAGGTAGCGGTGGCATTGATGGAATGTTTAGCAGCTTGGTGGGTGGATCGACGGGAGCCTTGTCCACTAAGGCGAAGGGGCAGATAAAACCGCCTTCTGTTCGCGATATCGACATGGGCTCGGCCGGTTCCGCGCGATCTGCGGCTGACATCATGAAAGTGGTTCGCAATCGTACGCCTGGTTTACGTCACATCTACAATAAGCACCTGAAGAAGAATCCCGGTTTCCAGGGCAAGGTGACCTTGAGGTTTACCATTGCTCCTGGCGGTGAGATTATCAGTATTTCTATTGTTTCGTCTACCACGGGTTATAGCAGCTTTGATAATGAAATCAAGGATGCGGTGGGCCGCTGGACGTTTAACAAGGTGAAGTCGGGTAATACCACCGTAACCATTCCATTCACATTCTCTGAATAAAACGAATGTGGCAATGCCGTCGATAGCTCGTAGGGATTGCTGTTGTTGACTGTTGTGCGGAAAATATTGGTGTATGTAGCGTACGAAATTTTTTGCCGACGGCCCGCTTTGCGCGGGCTTTCGGTTTTTTATATTTATGTAAAAAAATGCTCGACCCTCGTGCCTCGTGCCTTGAACCTGGAGCCAAAATATGAAAGATCCTCGCATTACAAAGCTTGCTGAAAATCTGATCAACAACGCCATTGCCCTGAAGGCTGGTGAAAACATTTTGATTGAGACCACGGATACTCCCGACGAACTGAGTACGGAATTAGTCAAGGCTGTCGCAAAGGCTGGTGGAAACGCATTTGTCCATAACTACAATGGTCGCGTCCGTCGCGAAATGATTTTGTCTGCTACGGAAGAACAGATGAAGGTTTCTGCTGACCTGGCCATGGCTGAAATGCAGAAGATGCAGTGCTACATTTCCATTCGTGCTGCTGAAAACGCCATGGAAAATTGCGACATTCCTGGCCCGCAGATGAAGAAATACCGCTTGGCTAACCAGGCTGTTTTGGACTATCGCGTGAATAAGACCCGCTGGTGCGTTCTTCGCTGGCCCAATCCTTCCATGGCTCAGGCTGCCAAGATGAGTACCGAGGCTTTCGAGGACTTCTACTTTGAAGCTTGCCTGGCAGACTATCCCAAGATGGCAAAGGCCGCCCAGAACCTTGTGGACCTGATGAACCGTACCGACAAGGTGCGCCTGGTTTCCAAGGGAACGGAT
Organism: Fibrobacter sp.; assembly: GCA_045597545.1. Classification (GTDB taxonomy): domain Bacteria; phylum Fibrobacterota; class Fibrobacteria; order Fibrobacterales; family Fibrobacteraceae; genus Fibrobacter. The sequence continues at coordinate 5,622 of JAZLKH010000112.1, read as the reverse complement.
TTGACCTTCAGCATCAAGGGTATTGGCGCTGTGCCTTGCTGCGGCAATATGAATATTCCCGATGGGGAAGTGTATACGGCTCCCGTGCGCAATAGCGTCAACGGTGTGATTCAGTATAACACTCCGTCCCTTTACGATGGCAAGCAGTTCGGTAACGTTCGCCTGGAATTCAAGGACGGCGCCATCGTGAACGCCTCCTGCGAAACCGGCTCCAACGAGGCTTTGAACGCCTTGTTCAATACGGACGAAGGTGCTCGCTACGTCGGCGAATTCGCTATTGGTTTCAACCCTTATGTGAACAGCGCCATGTGCGATATTTTGTTTGACGAAAAGATCGCCGGCTCCATCCACTTTACTCCGGGCCGCTGCTACGAAGACGCTCCCAACGGAAACGTTTCCGCAATCCATTGGGACTTGGTTCTGATTATGCGCCCCGAATACGGTGGCGGCGAAATCTGGTTCGACGATGTCCTGATCCGCAAGGACGGCAAGTTCGTCGTTGATGAGCTGAAGTGCTTGAACCCGGAAGAACTGGGATAAAGAAATTTTTTGGGGGGGTACATATGATTTTGAAGAAAACAACGCTCATACTTGCCGCTGCTGCTGTGTTGGCTGGGGCTGCATCCATTTCGCCGGTCATCCCTAAGAAGGTTGACGGTTGTTACCAGATTGGTTCCGCTGCCGAGCTGTATGGCTTTGCCGCTGTAGTCAATGGCTCTGACGCATTTAAACTTGAGTCCGACGCCTGCGGTAAGCTTACCGCGAATATCGTGGTGAACCAGAATGTTCTTGCTAATGACACCTTGAATGGGGACGGAAACAATTTTGTTCCCTGGACTCCCATGGTCGGCTTTAGCGGAAAATTCGATGGACAGTTCCATACTATTTCCGGTTTGTACTTCAATGATGATTCGTTTGAATATGCCGCTCTTTTCAGTTCTGTAAAAGGCGGCGTAGAAGGGGATTCCATTCTCATTGCCAATGTGGGACTTGAGGACTCCTATATTCGAGGCCGGTATTATGCTGCCGGTCTTGTGGGTCGATTTGAATCTGGTTACATGGCCATTGAGAATGTGTATAATATGGGCCTAATTCTTTCCTATATAAATGCTAAAGGAATTATGGCTGAAATGGGGAGCGTTGATACTTATCTCAACATCAGAAACGCTTACAACGCAGGTCCCCTAGATAGAAATAAGGAAAACTGCGACGTAGTCAATATCGGCGCCAGTTATCGCGGTTATACATACGAAAATATTTTCGAAAGACCGGGTTGTAATATTTATACCGGGGCACATTCAACAACCATGACCATGGAGGAATTGGAAAACGGAACGATTGCCGCCTTGCTTCGATATAACATGAGAGGTAAGGGCTGGGGACAGAATGTGGGCGTGGATAAGCATCCCGTATTTAACGATGAAATAAAAAATTACGCAGGCAAAAGTGTGGTTTTTAGCCTGGCATTCCACAATGTGGACCATGCGGAGGATTATCCGGACCATTATGTGGAATCGTCTATAGTCCAGCTTCCTGTTCCTGAACGTGATGGCTATCTGTTTATCAAGTGGTTTACGAAAGAAGGGTTTAAGGGTGATACCCTGGACAAGATTGTCAGGAGTACAACGGGAGATCTTGACCTTTACGCCATGTGGGGAAAGATTCCTGAAGTGGTTGACGGTTGCTACGAAATAGGGACGGTGGAGGAATTGTACGGCTTTGCAGAAATCGTACGTCAGACAAATGTGATTCAGGCGATGTCCTACGACGATTACACTGAATTCTGTGCCAAGCTGACCGATGACATTGCCGTGGATACCGTAGGTGGATGGACCCGCTGGTTCCCCATACAGAAATTCCTTGGAACCTTCGATGGAAACGGAAAGACTATCTCTGGTCTGTACTATAACACTCTTTCCTCCAAGGGTGAAAACGTGGGCTTTATTGGCAGCACCGTTTCTATGAAAGGAAAGAAATCCGTCGTAAAAGATCTTGGCCTGTTGAATTATATGTTCAAGGGTGAGCGCTGCGCAGGCGCGATTGTAGGTTCTGCTGAGTCTACGGATATTCTTCGCGTCTATAGCAAGAAAGGCTCTGTGGAAGGAGGCGTCGGTGGTGGAGGTATCGCTGGCTGCACCCTTTATGGAGTAAAGATTGAAGAATCCTATAACGAGGGCTCTGTTTACGGTCGTGTTGGAATTGGTGGACTTGTTGGTAAGGCGGAAAGTGGAACCCTTATTGCCAACTCCTACAATACGGCTTCAATGAACGGCAGTTCCTGCTGTGGTTCCTCGGAAAGAGGCGGACTTATTGGTGATGGTTCTTCCAACGTCAAGATCATCAATAGCTTTAACCTGTTGACGACGTCTTCGGCTTTTGGCGCAGACGGATTGGTGGGCCGCTATGGCTCCGTAGAGTATTATAATGCCTATGCCCTTGGACAGGATGGCTCGTCAGGAATCGGCGTTACGGAAAGCGATTACGAGGACGGAACGGTTGCCTACCTTCTGCGTGAATACAAGGATGATGAATATGATGGCTCCATGTGGGGACAGCGTGTCGGCATAGATAAGCACCCTGTGTTTACGGAAAACATCACCTTCAATGACGATGATATTAGCCTTGAACCCAAGATTCCGGAATTAAAGGATGGTTGCTTCCAGATTGGTTCCGTGAATGAACTTTATGGATTTACCTTTGAGGCCCATGCCTCCGTCATTGATTCCACAAGAATCACTGGAACATTGTGCGGTAAGCTGACCGAAGATATTGTCGTCAATGAGAATCTTCTTGGCGGCAAGTATGAACTGAGTTCCGGTAGCCATCTTTCCTGGCGTGGCATAAGGAACTTCAGGGGAATTTTTGATGGCGACGGCCATACAATTTATGGCCTGTACATGAATGGTTACGAAACCTATTCACAATGGGAAGATGAATACCTAGGCTTCTTTGAGTCTGTTAACAATACCAGTGAGACCGATACCACAAAGATCCTGAATCTTGGAATCGAGGACTCCTATTTTAGAAGCGTTCATAACAAAGCGGGTCTGATTTGTCAGGTCAAGTCAGACTCCGGTTCTCTATTGATTAAGGGAACCCATGTGGATGGTTTATTTGATGGAAGCGGATATGCTGCAGGATTTGTTGAAGAATCCGCAAGTTCCGACATTACTATTGTGGAATCCTATTTTGAGGGCAAGAATATCGGTTATGATTTGTCCTGCTTTATCAAGAGAGGCAAGGGCGACTTGCATATAAGAAACTCTTACTGTGACATTGATATCGGTGAAGACAAGTCCTATATCTTCGGTAGTACCAGAGGGAAGAATATTGTTGAAAATTCCTTCATCATGAGTTCTAGGTTGGGCTGTGAATATGATGAGGCTTCTACAATAACGAATTCCTATGCGATTCTTTCTGAAAATGATTACCTAATGAAGTCGGATAAAGTTTCCTATGTCACTCCAAGCCAACTTAGAAATGGAACTGTAGCAAAGCTGCTTCATGACTATAAGAGCGAATCCTTTGATGGTAGCGTTTGGGGGCAGAATGTCGGGGTGGATGATCATCCGGTCCTCAGTGGAGTTATTTCCAATTTGGATATCAAGTTCTCCAAGCTTATTTTGGTAACCTACGAAGGTGACAAGACTCTTTATGCAGATGAGTATGCAGAGGGCATTGCCCTTGACTTGCCGGTTCCTGTACGAAATGGCTATGTATTCAAGGGATGGTACGACAATGATGCCTATGAAGGCAGCCCTGTGACTAGGGTTGCGGATACAGTCAAGGGCGAGGTGACCTACTACAGCAAGTGGTGGCATATTCCTACGCTGGTTGACGACTGTTACGACATATCCAGCGAGGATGAATTGTTCATGTTTGCGGCCATTGTCAACGGTACCGAAGGCATGGAACAAAATGAATTTGTCTGCGGCAGCCTCTCTGCGGACATTGTGTTGAATGAGCAGGTCCTGGTTGACGGAAAGCTTAATGAAGACAAGAAGGAGACCTTTGTTTCCTGGCCTAGCTTGAGATCCTTTGGAGGAAAGATCTACGGCAATGGTCATTCTATCTCTGGCCTATATGGAACCAGCTTCATTAACTTCGTGGGCGGAGGATCCCCTTCGAATCCTGTCTTGATCGATGGTCTTGGTATCAAGGATTCTTATTTCAAGGGCACGTACAATGTGGCCGGCTTTATTGGTGACGCCCAAAAGTCCTATGTCGTGATCTCCAATTCCTATAACGAAGCCACCGTGGAAGGCGTCAAGGCTTGTGGAGGCTTTGTCGGGAGTAACGATGAAACCCATGTGTTTGTGGTCAATTCCCATAATTCAGGTGTAATCAACTGCGACTATGATGGTGGCGGCCTGGTAGGCCTTGACCGTGAACTTAGAGGCTCCATATCGATCATGGATTCCTATAACGAGGGCCTTGTTACAGGCCTTGGTCAAATGGGCGGCCTTGTTGGCATGGCCATTGAGTATATCCGAATTGTAAATTCCTACAATGTAGGGGATGTCTCAGGAAAGTCGACAATTGGAGGTTTCCTTGGTCGTGGCGCAGATACCAACATTGTTATCAATTCCTACAACAAGGGCTCTGTGACAGGAGATGAATTGACCGGAGCTCTGTTTGGCCGTATTTATACGAGTCTGGTGTCCATGGAAAACTCCTACTATGTGGATGGCCCTGTAATGGATACCTTGGCTAAGGCTGCTGCAGTTTCTGAATTCGAGGATGGTTCCTTGGCCAAGAAGCTCCATGATTATGAAGGAGTGGGCTTTGATGGCTCCGTATGGGGGCAGAATCCTACGGATTCCTATCCCAAGTTGAACGAGTCTGATTCCGACAAGAATCTTGCCTTGCTGATGTCACTTGCTCCCATTAGTTCAAGCAGTAACGAGGAAGAATCCAGTTCCAGTAGCGATCTGCAGGAAAGTTCTAGTTCCAAAGTTGAATCCAGCTCCAGCGAAGATGCTGTCGAATCCAGCAGCTCTGCTAAATCCAGTAGTTCCGTTGAATCCAGTAGTTCTGTCGCCGGTTCCAGTTCCAGCGACGCTGACGAGGATAGCAGTTCTTCTACAACGGTTGTCGCCCTGAATCCATTACGTTTGCAGTCCTTTGATGTAAATGTCTTTGATGGAATGGTTCAAATCGTTAACGGCCCTGTTGGAAAACGAGTCGCTTTGATGGATATGCAGGGGCGTGTGATTTCTACAGGCAGAATTGAATTGTCTGTGATGAACCTGAATGTGCCGCAATCTGGCAGTTTCGTTCTTCGTGTTGCAAACCAGACCCGTGTGGTGAACGTACGATAATTCTAGGAACGTAATTCTAGAAGCGAATAAAAAGCAAAGGCCTCGCATTTGCGAGGTCTTTTTGCTTATCGAGAGTTTGTGCTTACGATAACAGATTGAACCAATCTTAGAGGAGCTCGGCAATCTGAACTGCGTTGAGTGCAGCTCCCTTACGGATCTGGTCGCCGGTGAGCCACAGAGTGTTGCCGTTGTCGTCGGCGAGGTCCTTACGGATACGGCCAACGTAAACGTCGTCGTGACCTGCACTTTCCAGCGGCATGGGGTAGATGTAGTTCTGCGGATCGTCCTTCAGGAACACGCC